>NZ_WKZK01000026.1:0-60050 GCF_009680135.1 Eubacterium sp. BIOML-A2 | reverse complement strand
AGTCATTGTCTGATACTTTATCAGTACATCATGGGTGAACTCTACACCATTATTTCCGAAGGTAAATTTACGCAATCATAGATTACAAAATAGTTTGACATATCTACTGCTTTATGCTAGTATGATGTTGTAAACGTAGGAGAAATCCTAGTAATTTTGTAACCGAGAGATCGTCATTTATGGCGATCTCTTTTTATATAATAGGAATGTGCAGTGCACTTTCCTATTATATAACCCCCTCCGGGGGATGCCGCAATAAGATATATAGCCATAAGGCGCACTGCGGCATTGCCAAAGTATGCAAGCCCCTCACTCTTGAGGGGCTTGCATACTTTGTTCTTCCATACTATTAAAGGAAATGGCTCTTTACACCCCGCCCCTCTTCTCCAGCAGATCCGGCCGCCGTTCCCTGGTTCTCAATACAGCCTGTTCCCGCCGCCACTTTTCAATATTTGCATGATGCCCGGAAAGCAGCACCTCCGGCACTTTTTTTCCATGCCATTCCTCCGGCCTGGAATACTGCGGATATTCCAGCAGGTTATCCTGAAAGGATTCAAATTCCGCCGACACGTCATTGTGCAGAACACCCGGAACCAGCCGTGATATCGCATCCACCATGACCATAGCGGGAAGTTCTCCCCCTGTAAGCACATAATCCCCAATGGAGACATAATCCGTCACAATCTCTTCCAGCACCCTCTCGTCGATCCCCTCGTAATGCCCGCAAAGAAGCACCAGTTCACTTTCCTGCGCCAGTTCCTCCGCCATCTTTTGAGTAAAAGTCTTTCCCTGCGGTGAAAGATACACCACCCTGGGCTGTTTCTCCAGCCTCCCGGCGATCGATTGGTACGCCTGATACACCGGCTCCGCCTGCATCAGCATGCCGGCCCCTCCACCGTAAGGATAATCATCCACGCTCTGGTGTTTATTAAATGCATAATCCCGGATATTTACGGCCTCAATTGACAGCAGGCCGTTATTCACAGCCCGCCCTATTATGCTTGTATTCAACCCGTCCATCACCATTTCCGGGAATAAAGTCAGTATATGAAAATTCATGATATAAGTCCCTCCAGCAGATGCACCTTCATCGTCTGTTCCTCCACATTCACATCCAGTATACAGTCGTGAATCGCCGGGATCAGCACCTCTCCATGTTCCGGTGACTCTATCACATAGACTTCGTTCGCTCCGGTCTCGATCACATCCTTCAGCACGCCGAACTCACCGTCCTCTGTGTACACCTTCATACCGATCAGATCCGCGATATAGTACTCGTCCTCCTCCAGGCTGACCGCATCCTCCCGGGACACCAGCAGGCTTTTTCCTTTATATTTTTCTACATCATTTATATCATCAATTCCCTTAAACTTTACAATGACGAACTGCTTAAAAAACTTTACGCCCTGTATCTCCATGAGAATGTGTTCTTTTCCCGTATCAAGTATCACCTGTTTTAAACTTTTAAATCTAGCCGCATCGTCCGTCGTCGGGAACACCTTGACTTCCCCGCGGATTCCATGAGTAGAGGAAATCACCCCTACCTGTAAGAACTGTTCCATATTCTTCTCCTGTATCTGTTTTCTTAATTTAACGTCACATAAGACTGCATCTCGTCCAGTCTCCATAAAACGAGTCAGACACCTGCCATTCTACGGATAAAAGGAAAGGGGCAGTCTCTTTATGCTGGCGCATGAAGGCTGTCCCCTTAAATTCTGCTATTGTATAATATCAACAACAACTCTTTTATCTTCCTTGGCAGCAGCTGCCTTCACTACAGAACGGATTGCCTTTGCAATACGGCCCTGTTTTCCAATAACCTTGCCCATATCGCCGTCGGCGACACGAACTTCTAACACAGTAGTCCTGCCGTCCTGTCTTTCAGTCACAACAACGCTGTCCGGTTCGTCTACTAATGCTTTCGCAATTACTTCAACTAATTCTTTCATCTAAGCCACCTCCGCGGAACAGCTTATTTCTCAATGCCTGCTGCTTTCAAGATTTTTCCTACTACTTCTGTAGGCTGAGCTCCGTTGTTTAACCACTTCTTAGCTGCTTCCTCGTCTACCTTAATCCCGCTTGGCTCCAGGTTCGGATCATATGTTCCGATTTCCTCGATGAACTTACCGTCTCTTGGAGATCTGGAATCTGCAACTACGATTCTATAGAAAGGAGCCTTCTTCTGTCCCATTCTTTTTAATCTGATTTTTACTGCCATTTTTTTCACCTCTTCTTATTATTTTTTCTTTTTTGTTAATTTATGTGTTAAAAAGGAAGCCTGAACTTACCTTTCTTACCACCTTTGCCGCCCATCATGCCCGGAAGTTTCTTCATCATCTTCCTTGCCTCATTGAACTGCTTCACCATACGGTTCACTTCTGATATATCCACGCCGGCGCCTCTGGCTATCCGGTGCTTTCTGGATGGATTTAACAGATCCGGGTTGCTGCGTTCTTCCAGTGTCATGGAATGGATCATGGCCTCCATCCGGGCCATTTTCTTGTCATTCTCCTCGGAATCCAAATCCGGCAGCTTCGAGTTCATGCCGCCGAGTCCCGGCATCATGCTCATGACGCTTGACAGACCGCCCATCTTCTTCATCTGGCTCATGCTTTCCAGATAATCATCAAAATCAAACTGGGCCTTCTTCATCTTCTCTGTCATCTTTTTGGCTTTTTCTTCGTCTATCTCCGCCCCTGCTTTTTCAATCAGGGTCAGGACATCCCCCATACCCAGAATACGGGAAGCCATTCGGTCCGGATAAAACTGTTCCAGATCGGAAAGTTTTTCTCCCATACCTACATATAAAATCGGCCTTCCGGTTACGGCTTTGATCGACAGCGCCGCCCCGCCCCGGGTGTCACCGTCCAGCTTCGTGACAATGACTCCGTCAATTCCGATCTTTTCATGGAAACTTCCGGCAACATTAACCGCATCCTGTCCGGTCATTGCATCCACAACCAGGATCGTCTGATGCACTGTAACTGCCTCCTTGATCTCCTGAAGCTCCCCCATCATATCCTCATCAATGTGAAGACGTCCGGCGGTATCCAGTATCACAATGTTGTTGCCATTTTTTACCGCGTGTTCATAAGCGGCCTTTGCAATGTCCGCAGGCTTGTTCTTGTCTCCCATGGAAAATACTTCCACGCCCTGCTTCTCTCCATTTATCTGTAACTGCTTGATTGCTGCCGGCCTGTATACATCACATGCCACAAGCAGCGGTTTCTTGCCCTTTAACTTGTACTTTCCCGCCAGCTTAGCCGTCGTCGTCGTCTTACCGGCTCCCTGAAGGCCCGCCATCATAATCACCGTGATCGCACTGCCCGGCTGCAGCTGTATCTCCGTCGTCTCGGATCCCATCAGCTTGACCATCTCTTCGTTTACGATCTTGATAACCATCTGGCCCGGATTCAGTCCGTTCATCACATCCTGACCGACCGCGCGTTCCTGTACATCTTTGACAAATCCCTTGACTACCTTAAAATTGACGTCTGCTTCCAGTAGCGCCATCTTTACTTCCTTCAGGGCCGTCTTCACATCGTCTTCCGTAAGCCGTCCCTTACTGCGGAGGTTTTTAAATACGTTTTGAAGCTTTTCAGTTAAACTGTCAAATGCCATTCTATAACTCCTCTATAATAGTATCCGAAATCCTCCGGATTCTCTCAGCCATTACTTCCGGCTCCACATCCCGACTCTCGTAAGAGTCAAGCACATCATTAATCTCCTGCACCATCTTTTTTACAGAAAGAAACTTCTCAACAAGATGCAGCTTGCTCTCGTACCCTTCCAGAATCTTCTGGCAGCGCCTGACCAGGTCGTGGACACCCTGCCTGCTGATCCCTTCAGACTGCGCTATCTCGCTTAATGACAGATCTTCCAGCACAAACTGCCCGTAAATCTCTTTTTGGTGATCTGTGAGTAGTTCACCATAAAAATCATATAACAACGCCTGTTCTAAAATCTCATTCACAATCATCACCTTTGTTATCATACTAAAAAGCAAAGCAGGTGTCAAGTATTTTTTCTTGACACCTGCTTTATTTTTCATCTGTTTTTTTATTTGATTTTCCAACCTGTTTTTGCAGCAAATTACATCGTAAGCAGTTTCCCTACGTTGAGCATCCCCCAGCCCTGTGCCGCGCACTCATTTCTGACACAAGACTCACGGAGCTTAAGCTTCACCTCCACATTGGTCATATCCGGAAATTTTGACAGCATGCAGGCGATCGCTCCCGACACCACAGGCGTTGCCATCGACGTGCCGCTTTTTGTGACATATGGCTTCTGCCAGCGGTTGGTATAATCTCCGTTGCAGCTCAGGATATTCGTCCCCGGCGCCAGCAGATCCGGCTTAATAACGCAAGCATCCGTGGGGCCGTTCCCCGAATAATTCCATTCTCTGCCGCCGCGCCCCGCAATGATCGATCTTTTCTCCCCCACTGCCCCTACAGTTATCACTTTCCTGCTGGTACCCGGAACAGCAACTGTCCCCGCGCCCGGTCCGTAATTTCCTGCTGAGACGACCACCACAAGCCCTGCATCCCAAAGCGCTTCCACAGCATCCACAAGCCTTTGTTCCTGCGCTCTCTCCACTCCCGGCTGTGTTCCCACAGAGATATTCACAATGCGGAGTTTCACCCTTTTGTGGATCATAAGCAGCCAGTCAATTCCCTCAAGAACATCTTCCACCGAGCCGTTCCCCGTATGATCCAGTACCTTCCCTACCAGAATCTCCGCCCGCGGCGCCATCCCGGCGTATACCCCCGAGGACAGTCTCCCGCTCCCGGCCAAAATTCCAGAAACATGCGTTCCGTGCTTACCATCATCATATATTTTATCTTTATGATTAACAAAATCGCGAAAACCAATAATTCTTCTATCAAAATCAGGGTGAAGCGTGATTCCGGTATCCAGTACCGCTGCGCGCACACCCTGTCCCAGGTATTTATTAGTAATGATATCCGGGCACCAATATCCAACAGTCTGCTTTACCCATTTCATGAAAACACCTTTTTTAATATGATATTCAGAAATGTTGTCCCTGTCTACTAATTTTGTGCCCCGCCTGTCAGCTAACCTCCGTCTTCTCATCTACCCGCAGCATCCGGTACCCTACGCCTATATGGGTTTGGATATACTGCGGATTGGATTTGTCTTTTTCAATTTTTTTGCGGAGTGACGCCATATATACTCTGAGAGAGGACATATCGCTTTCAATCGCATTCACCCAGACTTTATCCAGGATAAACTGGTATGTCAGCACTTTTCCAACATTCTGCGCGAGCAGACAGAGCAGGCTGTACTCCAAAGGCATAAGATGAATCTCTTTTTCTCCCACAAAGACCGTTCCCGCGCCGTAATCAATCACCAGATCCCCATCTTTAAACACACTGGAGTTCTGATCCTTCGTCCGCATGAGATACTGCACCCTGCGCAGCGTGGAACGCAGCCTTGCAAGCAGCTCCTCCACACTGAACGGTTTTGTCAGATAATCATCCGCCCCGGCGTCCAGAGCCTCCACTTTATCCCTGTCATCACTCCTTGCGCTGATCACGATCACCGGCGCTACAGACCACGTCCGGATCTTTCGGATCACCTCAATACCATCCATATCCGGCAGCCCCAGGTCCATCAGTATGATATCCGGATTGCCGGAAGCCGCGGCCATGACCGCCTGGTTTCCGTTAGCAGCAGTCTCATATTTATAATCCTGGGATTCCAGCGTTGTGGTGATCAGATTTCTGACCGGCATATCATCCTCGACAACAAGAATAAAAGGTTTGCCATTCACTGTCATAATGTTACTTCCTCCACTTCCAATTCAAAACAAAATACGGTTCCCTTCGGAACATTGTCATATACTTTTAACTCGCTTCCATGAGCATTGATAATGGATTTGCACAGAGTCAGCCCCAGGCCCATCCCCCGCCTGCCGTCGTTAACCGCATGGCCTGCGGTATAAAACATCTGGAACAGCTTGGGCTTGTGCTCTGCCGGAATCCCCGGTCCATTATCCGCTACCGAGATCACGGCCCTGTTTCCCTGTTTTAGCGCTTTAATCCAGATCTCGGAGCCTGCCGGCGTATATTTTACCGCATTGTCCGTCAGATTAATCAATACCTGAAGCATCAGTTTTACATCCATCTTCGCCATCAGCAGCTCATCACATTCCACATGGATCTTCTGTTCTTTTCCGCGCCGGTTCACGTGATGCAGCGCTTCTTCGATCACATCCTCCACGATCTCTCCCTGAAGATTCAGTTCCATCGTGCCATTTTCAATCCTGGTGACAGAAAGCAGATTTTCAACCAGATTAATCAACCACATGGAATCATCATAGATATCTTTGTAAATCTTCTTTCTCTGCTCTCTTTCCACTTCGCCTTCATTGATCAAAAGGGTTTCGGCATTGCCCGATATGCTGGTAAGAGGCGTACGCAGATCGTGGGAAATAGAGCGCAGAAGATTCGCACGCAGCTGTTCCTTCTGCAGCTTCAGGTCAATCTCCTGCTGTTGTACGAGGAGCGCCTCCTTCTCCAACGCAAACGCACACTCGTTCAAAATAGCCCCCATAACGCCTTCTTCAAAAGCCGGGATCGCCTTCTTCTCCATATCAATCCCGACGACCGCAAAGACTCTCTCCCCGCTCCTGACCGCGGCAAAAAGGAAGCGGGAACCCGGAAGCGTCTGGGTGGAGAAGCCTGCATGCTTATTGTTGCGGAAGGTCCACTGGGCAACTCCCAATTCCTCCTCCCCCAGCACATCCGGCGCATCCGGATCTTTCTTATATACAATCGGTCTGTTATTGGCCGATGGTTTCCCGAGATAGAAATAAATATTCTTCTCCAGAAGCATTCCCAGCTGCTGAATTGTTCTTGAAGCAATCTCCTGGGTGGTACCCGCATCCTGCAGCTTTCTGCTGGTTTCCAAAAGCAGTTCGGTACGGTAGGCCTTCCTGGCATTCTGGCGGGCATAGTTCTTCACCTGCTTGGTAAGCGCCGAGCTGCACAGGGAAGTGACAAACATCACGAAAAACGTAATAAAGTATCCCGGATCATTGACAGACAGCGTCCGCACCGGATCCGTAAAAAAATAATTAAACACAAGCACGCTGAAAACACTTGTAATTATCCCCCAGATCTGATGGCTGGTAAACATAGCTGATGTCAGCACACCCAGGATATATACCATGACCAGATTGGCGTCGCTGAATCCGAGCCTGGTGAAGATCAGGGCAATTGCCGTGGACACGCCCAGGCTGACAATACATATGAGCGCATCAAGCCAGGCCTTCTTATATGTCTCCTCCCGCCTCTTTTTTACGCGGCCTCTGTATCTCTTATCGAATGCATCCGGGATCAGAAAGATTTCCAGGTTCGGCGCCAGCCTGGATAGCTGTTCGGATACGCTGTCCCGGATAAACAAAAGCCTTCGTTTTGTATAAGTTCTGCCCAGAACAACCTTGGAGACTCGGGATGCCTGCGCATACGCCGCAATTTCTTCTACGATATCAGTCCCATAGGAAGTGACGATTTTTGCTCCCAGCTGTTCCGCCAGCCGCGTATTATCATTCAGCCCCTTCTGATCTGCCTTCGACATATTGGCCGAATCGGGCGTTTCCACATAGAGCGCAGTCAGTTTGCCGTGAAATGCATTCGCCATCCGGGCCGCCTGCCGGATCACCTTGCCGTTGGAAGGCGAAGGGGACAAGCATACCATGAGATGTTCCGCTGTCTCATTGCTGGCATGGATCATGCTGTCCTGGGCAAGATTCACACGATCAGCCATACGCCGCAGTGCAATTTCCCGCAGAGAGATCAGGTTATCCTTTGTAAAAAAGTTGGAAAGCGCCCGGTCCGCCTGCTTTTCCTTATAGATCTTCCCGGCCTTCAGCCGCTCCAGCAGCTCCTCCGGCTCAATATCCACCATCTCCACCTGATCCGCCTCGTCAAACACGCTGTCGGGAATCCGTTCCCGCACAAGCACCCCCGTAATCCCTGCTATGGTGTCGTTCAGACTCTCCAAGTGCTGTACATTGACCGTAGTATAAACATTAATCCCCGCCTTCAAAAGCTCCTTTATATCCTGGTAACGTTTGGCATGGATACTGCCCTGTGCGTTTGTATGCGCCAGTTCATCCACCAGAATCAGTTCGGGTTTTCTGAGCAGGGCAGCCTCCAGGTCAAATTCATGGAGACGCATGCCGTGATATTCCACCTCTTTTACAGAAAGCATCTCCAGGCCCTGCGTCAGAGCCATCGTCTCCGGCCTAGTATGCGGTTCTATGTAGCCTGCGACCACGTCAATTCCTGCGTCTTTCGCCTTGTGGGCAGACGACAGCATGGCATAGGTTTTTCCTATGCCTGCCGCGTAACCAAAAAATATTTTTAATCTGCCTTTTCCGCTTTGTTCTTTCTCAGCCTCCATCAGCTGTTTCAAAAACAGATCCGGCTTTCTGCTGTCTTCCTTCATCCTATCAATTCCTTTGCCGTTTCCTTTCTGCTATCTTACTTCAGAATCTTCTGCATTGCAAGATGAAACCCTTTCAGACATTAGGATAAATCGCTGTCCGGGTTATTCTTAGAACAAGTGGGCAAGCCCACCTCAACTCTCCACCCCCTCACTCATGAGGGGCTTGCACACTTTGGCGCCGCCGCAATGCCGCTTTGCGGCTATATACCTTATGGCGGCGTGTGCATCCCCCGAAGGGTTTTATATAATAGGAAAGTGCTAAGTACTTTCCTATATAAAATAACACATACACCATAAAATAGGTGTGAAAGAACCCCGGCCGGATATTAAAATGGTATAAAAATCTTTTTAAAATTAATTAGGGGAATCTTTTCACACATTTGTAACCACCTACATATTATGAACTGTAATCAAACATATATGGAGGATTTAACATGAGTGATTTAAGTGCTACAAACTGCGGATGTGGATGCGAAACTAGCTGCGGAGGATGCGGAAACGGAATGTCTTCTTGTCTGTGGATCATTATCCTGCTTTGCTGCTGCGGCGGCAACGGCTTTGGCGGCGGATGCGGCAATGGCTGCGGCGGCAACGACAGCTGCCTGTGGATCATCATCCTGCTTTGCTGCTGCGGCGGCTTTGGCGGCGGAAACAACTGCGGATGCTAATTCCAAACCAGTAAAACTTACCAGAACAGGAATTTCTGCCCGGGCCATCCCGTAACATTTACGTTTCGGGCGCCCAAAGGCAGGAAATAAAAACAGCCCCGGTACAGATCTTTGTACCGGGGTTATTTTATGATATAGGAAATTCATTCAGAATTTCCTATATCATAAAACCCTATGGGAGAATGCACACGCCGCAATAAAGTATATAGCCGCCAAACGGCATCGCGGCGGCGCCAGCTTGCCCACTTTGTTCTAGCATTCTAAAAATGGATTTACCCGCATGGTTATGGTTTTGCCTTATTCTGATCCTGCGGCCTTTTTTTCCCCTCCGGCTCTTTGTTCCCTTTCTTCTCTTCCATTCGTTTCTTCAGCATGCAATCCTCGTCTATCTCATACACCGCATTTCCATCGATAATCAGTTTTCTTTTCATTTTGAAACCGCCCTTTCCTTTCTATTCCCTATTATAGTATGTAGGAGTCCTCACTTTAGTCTTATCCCATCCTCATATTTTTATACTTCTCATCATATATATTTACAACGTGATAAACAGGAGTGAATATGGAAAAGAAAACGCCAAAACCAATGACACCGTTTGATGAACTGGTTACACCGCCCCAGCTTCAGATGCTGAAGCTGCTTCTGCCCTACACTCCTGCTTCTAACCAGCAGTTTTTGGGAATATTCATAAAATTCCAGGAGCTCCAGCAGACAATTTCTTTTTTTCAGAATTTCGAAAACGATTTACATAGCCAGGCCTTTGGCAGCGACCAGGCACCATCGATGATGGAGATGCTCCAGGAGTTAAGGCCCTATCTGCCGCAGCAGCAGGCGGAAATGATGGACACATTTCTGAATATGATGAATATAATGGAAATGGTACAAATGTTCCAGGAAAGCTCTCAGGGCCAGGAAAATGGTTTTTCAGGCACAGACAGCGGTTTTTCATCCGAAAACAGTTTTGCCGGAGCTTCCGGCGGCGGAACTGACCACATGGGCGGCATGGGAAATATGTTTTCCGGAGGCTTCAATCCCATGGATATGATGATGGGGATGCTGACTCCTGACCAGCAGAATATGTTCCAGATGTACAATAGCATGTTTTCCGGGGATACGTCCTTTGACCCAGGTACAGGGGAGGATTCTGCTCATGCGGAAGCCCCAAAAGAAACCTCCTCTATGGAAGATACCACAGAAGACATCTCCCATGGAAATGAACCATGGGCCCCTGCTTCGGCGGAAAATGCACCAACCCAAACTGATACAGCAGACAATGCCCCTATGGGGAATGATTCATTTATGGAAGGAGATGATATAGATGAACGAATGGATGAACAATCCGGCTATGAAAAATATTGACCCCATAAAACTGGAACTGATTCAAATGGCTGCTTCCCAGACCGCCGGCAAATCCGGCAGAGACCTGGCCCCCATCATGATGGCCCTGATCACAAATGCAAACAAAAAGGGTATCAGTTTTTCCGGGGACGAGATGTCACTGATCCTGGAAATAATGAAAGATGGAAAGTCCAAAGATGAGCAGGCGCAGATCGACAGAACCATCAATATGGTCAGCTCTTTTATGAAGAAAAAATGATCCCCCAATAACCCGGAGGATAAAAAGGAAAGAAGAAGGCCTAAAAACCTTCTTCTTTCCTTTTTATCCTCATCTCTCTTCTCTTTTTTGCTGCTTCCCATTCTGCCTTTTCTTCCTCACTCTCCAAAATCAGGCGCGGCACCCGCTTAGGCTTGTCATTCTCGTCCAACGCAACCATCGTAAAATAGGCACGGTTAATCGGCCTGCGCATCCCGTCCATATTTTCCACATAAGTATCAACCCTGACTTCCATGGACGTATTACCCACATAAGTCGCCTTCCCGATAATCACAATCACATCCTTCTGATAAGCCCCCTGAATAAAACGCAAATTATCCACCGAGGCCGTAATAATGTTGCTCCTGGTATGGCGCTTCGCCACCAGCCCGGCCACATCATCCAGCCACTGCATCAGAATCCCGCCAAACAAACGCCCCGCCGCATTCAAATGATTCGGCCGTACCATATGCACCGTTTCCACCCTGGAATCCGCAACTCTTCTCTCTTCTATCATCTAACCCAACTCCAATCCGCATTCCTGCGCTATATTTTTATAACCCTCCAGCGTCTCCCCCTCTTCACAAAACAAAGGATATTCCAGACCATAATTTCCCCAGACCACCGCTTTTTGCTTCGTAAAATAAAAAGTAGAAAACAGCCAGTTCCTGGCAGTAATCTCCGCAAGAAAAACCAGATTTTCCGCCACCAAAGGATAGTATACCTGCCTGGGTTCCGTTTCAAACTGCAAAAATACACTTTTTTCCTCATCACTCAACCCAGCCACAAATCCACGCTGTTCCTCCTCAGTCAGCACCGAATAATAAAAATCCGCAAAAGAAGCGCCCTCATTCACCACCAGACACCGCTCCAAAAAGCACTGCATCGCCAGCTTATCCCCTCTAAGAGTCACAGCCTCAAACCGCAAAAAACCATCCTGAACATTCTCAATCAAAAGCGCCCCCCGCGCCGCCAGTTCCCCTTCACTCAAAGACCGAAACATAATCTCCTCCTATAAATACCCCTCCACCTTCTCCAAAAACATCCCTTTCGGATCACAAGGTGCGCTCGCCTCTTCCGCCCCCGAAAAGACTGCCTCAATACATTCCACCTTCCGTTTCCCAAGCCCGATATCAAGCAAGGTTCCAACAATCATCCTCGGCATATTATGCAAAAAATCATTTGCCCGAATACGAATCTGAATCTCTTCCGCATCACCATGGATGTCTATATTATAAATCTCTTTTTCCGTAGACTTACTCTTCTTAACAGTTGAAAAATGTTTAAAATCGTGTCTTCCGGCCAATAAAAGAGCCGCCTGCTGCATAACACCCACATCCGGGGTGCGGAACGCATAATAAGTATATTTCCGGTTAAATACACTGGGCACCGCGCCAATAGCAATCCGATACAGATAACTCCTGGACTTCGCATTCAGTGAAGCATGAAAACGCTCCGGCATCTCCTCCGCAGAAAGAACCGCAATATCCATAGGCAGATAACGGTTCAGATACTGCCGTATTTCATCCGCTTTCATATCCGAAGTAGTCTTAAAATTAACCACCTGCCCATAAGCGTGAACCCCAACCTCAGTCCTGGCCCCACAAAACAGTTCCACATCCTCCGCGGTCATTTTATGAATCACATCCAGCAGCCTGTTCGCCACCGTATTTGCCGACTCCCCCTTACCAAGCCTCTGCCATCCCTGATAGCGCGCCCCGTCATACTCCAAAACTAACTTAATATTATGCATTCTTATCACTCCTCCATATTGTCGAATTCCGCGAAACTCACACTTGCAGCGGCCGCATCATGCCAGCTACTTTTTCTGCCTCATTCCCGTCCAGTTCAATATCCCAATCTCAATACCTACTCCTATCAGAATTCCAACGGTATAACACACTAAATCACTCCATAAAAAACCATATTCCAAAATCAATCCTCCCAGTGTAGTGTGGCGCAATACATTTATCCAATCTGCTTGATACAATTGGGAAAACTCTATTGCAAAAGAGAACACCAATGCCGCCAGCATCACTTTTGCAGCAGCCATTTTAGAAAATAGGAATCCAATTCCCCAAAATACCATCATAGCCCACAAGGCATCACCCGCATAGTTCCTCAGAAATACCGGCAGACAGTCACCAAATTGCCTTGACGCAAGCCCTAATACCATTGTAATTACAATTAAAGCAAAATAAATAATTCTACTCCTTTTCATAAATACTCCTTTTATATAGGCTGGCCTGCACGCTCCCTTTATTGATGTTGCCAATTACAGCTATAGGCGGCAGACATCCTTTTTACAAAAGTACCTCTGCCACTTAAACTCCTCAGAAGAATATCCCCGCTATGTGATAGGCCAGGAAACTTACACACCACGCCACTGCCAGCTGGAATAACACGATCCCGACTGTGATCTTTTTACTCCCCACCTCCCGGTTAATCGTAGCGATTGTAGCCGTACAAGGTACATAGAGCAGACAGAATACCATTAATGCATAGGCGTTGGCCGCTCCGAAGCCCATAGCCCCCAGTGTTCCCACAAAGCTTGCCATTCCATGGCCCGTGGTAATATTCTGGATACCAAACAGTACACTGCAGCTGGATACCACGACTTCCTTTGCGGCAATCCCCGCAATCAGGGCTACAATGATCTGCCAGTAGCCAAGACCCAGCGGTTTAAATATTGGCACAATAGCCTTTCCGATCATAGATCCAAAACTCTGGGAAATGTCTGTCACATATCCAGCAGTTCCAAAATTCAGGATGATCCACATAATAATCGAAGCTATAAAAATAACGGTTCCCGCCTTGGTAAGATAATCTTTCACCTTTTCCCAGACATAGATCGCAATTGTCCTCGCGTTCGGGGTCTTATACTCCGGAAGCTCAATTAAAAGGGAATGTTCCGCCTTACTTCCGTCGATTTTCGAAAGGACAAAGGCCGTTGTGATCGCAACAATAATTCCCAGCAGATACATGGAATAACAGGCCATCATCGCATGTTTTCCGAAAAACATGGAAGAAAACAGCACATAGATCGGCAGCCTTGCGCTGCAGGACATAAAAGGCGTTACCATGATTGTTTTCAGCCTGTCCTTTCTATTTTCCAGTGCCCTGGATGCCATAATCGCCGGAACGGAGCATCCGAATCCAAGCAGCATAGGCAGGAATGCCCTCCCGGAAAGCCCCAGGTGCCCCATGATATCGTCCATGACAAACGCCACTCTCGCCATGTACCCGCTATCCTCCAAAAAGGCAAGCGCCAGGAACAGGATAAAGATATTCGGCAGAAATGTCAGAATCCCTCCGACGCCTGAGATAATTCCATCCACGATCAGAGACTGCAGCATGGCGTTCACATTCCAGGCGGTAAACAGGCTGCCTGCTGCTCCGGATATCCACTCAAGCGCGATCTCAAAGTATCCCTTCAGCCAGTCCCCCACGGTAAAAGTCAGGAAGAAGACAAGAGCCATGATTCCAAGAAAGATAGGCAGCCCCAGCCATTTGCTGGTCATGAAACGGTCTGCTCTGTCCGTCCGTTCCTCTTTCTTACTCTTATTCACCAGGGTCTCCTGAATAATCTCTTCTATAAAATCATATTTCTGGTTAATGATATCCTTCTCATAACTACGGTCCATAACCTCCGGCATATTCACGGGGTATTTCTCCATAACTGCATGGTCCTGTTCCAGCATCTTTATGGCATGCCATCTTTTATTTTCCATCCTTGGATACAAACGCAGGAACTGTTCTATAATCAGATCGATCTTATCTTCTATCTCATCCTGATAAACCATTGCGTAATCGCGGTGATGATTATGTATATGTTTTGTGTTCTCAGCATGGTGATGGATAAAAGGACTCTGTCTTGCATAATCCTTGTGGTGTGCCACCGCATGCATCAGGATCTCCAGCCCGCTCATCTTTCTGGCGGAAACCGGTATTGCCGGGATGCCCAGCATCTCCGGCAGACGGTGCAGGTCAATCTCCATGCCGCGTTCTTCCACGATATCCATCATATTTAGTGCCAGTACCACTGGCTTTCCCAGCTCAATGAGCTGCAGCGTCAGATAGAGATTGCGCTCCAGACAGGAGGCGTCAACCACATCCACAATGACATCCACCTCTCCGCTCATAATGCATTCTCTGGATACCTTTTCCTCCATTGTATACGAGGTCAGACTGTAAATACCCGGAAGATCAATCAGTTTGAACTCCTGGTCCTTGTAAAATGCCTTTCCTTCTTTTTTTTCTACCGTAACTCCCGGCCAGTTCGCCACCTTCAGGTTGGCGCCTGTGTATGCATTAAATAACGTTGTCTTCCCGCAGTTCGGATTTCCTATAAATCCAACATTAATTACCCGATCGCTCATGCCCGGACCTCCTCAACCACAATGTTGTCTGCGATCCGTTTTCCCAAAGCAAATCTTGTGCCCCGGAACCTTACCGTAATCGCGCCCTTTTTATCATTATTCAATATTGTGATATTAGACCCCGTAGTAAGTCCAAGCGCCTCCAGCCTGCGCTCCAGATTCAATTCTGTATTGATCTCCTGTACCTGGTAAGTATGATGGTTTCTGCCTTCTTTTAACCTCATGGCTTTCTCCTGTAAAATGTATTTGGTATTGATAATTATTCTCCATAAGGAATTATAAATCTTTTCACACAGTAAGTCAAATAGATTGACATTTTTTGTCACAAGATTTACTCTATAAATAATAGCTTTCCGATTTCTGCGATTCTGATATGCGGGATTCATATGAGATGCAGAACATCAAAATATAAAATAACTGCCACTAAAGAGGGATATGATTATGGACATTTATTACATATTACTTTACTTTTTTGTATACGGATTTTTAGGCTGGTGCTCTGAGGTGGGATTTGCCGCTTTCAAGGAGCACAGATTTGTGAACAGAGGATTCTTGAACGGCCCTATCTGCCCTATCTATGGTGTGGGAGTCACTATAGTTATCGCATTTCTCACACCCTACAAGGACAACCTGATTATTCTCTATGTTTCTTCCGTCATTCTGGTTACCCTTCTCGAAGGCATTACTGGATGGGCAATGGACAAGATATTCCACAATAAATGGTGGGACTATTCGGAACAGCCTTTTAATATCGGCGGTTATGTATGCCTGATTTTCTCTCTGGTCTGGGGAATCGCCTGCGTGGCCATCATGGATTTTATCCACCCGCTGATCCATAAACTGCTGACTTTTCTTCCCCATACGGCAGGGATTATACTGATTGTGTTGCTGGGAATTGCTATGTTTGCGGATCTCTATGTCACTGCAACCGCAATATTCAAATTTAACAAACGTCTGGCCAGCATGGAAAAAATTGCGGGAGAACTGCACGAGATATCCAATCAGATCGGTGAAGATATCTATGAAAAAGTAATCTTCGCCATGGAAAAGCAGGAGGTTTCCAAGCAGAAACTGGACGAGGCCGCTGCTGAACTAAGGGAAAACATACAGGAGGCCGCCTCCGGACTGAAAGAAAGAACACAGGAAGCCACTTCCGGACTGCTGGGTAAGACGCAGGAAGCCACCTCCGGTTTACGCGAAAAGACACAGGAAGCCGCCGCTGATCTGAAGGAAAAGACACAGGAAGTCTCCGAAGAAATGCGCAGCCGCATTGCAGAACTTAAAAACCACTACCAGGAACTTGGCAGTAAAACACCGCGTGTCAGCCGCCGTCTTGTAAAAGCATTTCCTAAGATGGAATCCAGAAGCAGTAAGCATCAACTGGAAGAATTGCGAAAAAAATTTAATCTTAAAAAGAAAAAATAGCCTGCTATGAAATAATAATTCATAACATGGAAATGGCGCTGCCATAGGGAAGGGATTATATTTATGGAGAATAATTGGGAGTTTTTTGAAAATCTGCAGGAACTCATTTTTGTGATAGATATGGAAAACCACACAATGGCCTACATGAATCATAGTGCCAGGAATGCCTTTGGCTGCCCCGATCACAAGGAATACCAGAACAGAAAATGCTATGAAATTCTTCAGGGTCTTTCGACACCATGCCCGTTTTGTACGGATTCCGTCCTTGCAATGGGCAGGTTCCATGACTGGGAATACACCAATCCTCTGACTCATGTAACTTATATATTAAGAGATACACTGTTCGAACTGAACGAAAAAATATATAGAATTGAACTCGCCTATGATAAAAACAGCAGGGATATAGAAAAAAGTGAAAGGCAAAGCTTTACTCCTGACACAAAAAAGTTTTGGGATGACAATATAACCCCGCTTTCTGATGGCAGCACAGCTTTTCAGACCTTTATCCGTAATAATTATTTTGACGCGGAAGCCTTTTTCCGGTCTGTTGCCATACCTGACGCGCCTTATTACCTGTATTTCGGCGATTTACAGAGCAACCTTTATTACATATCGGATAATATGAAAGATGATTTCGGATTCCTGGACAACATTGTTTACAATCTGATTGATGCATGGGGAGAGAAAATCAGCAATGAGCAGGACCGTATGTTATATCACGAGGATCTTCGGCACATAATGGAGCAGAAAAAAGGGGTGCACAGCCTGCGCTACCGGATTACAGACAAAAACGGTATTACTACATGGGTACACTGCCGCGGTATTGTAAAATGGTCAGGGGATAAAAACACGGCCCTCTTTTTTTCCGGCTGTGTCTCAAGGCTGGACAGCGATTTCTCCCTGGATGCTGTCACCGGTTTTCTGCGTGAGCAGTCCGCACTGAATGACCTGGCGGCACGCAATGGCACAATGGAGACCACCCTGATTGTGGGCTTTGGCCTCAACCATTTTACCTACATCAACGACTCCAAAGGACGTGCATCCGGCGATATGCTGCTGCGTGCAATTTCAAACTGCCTGCTGGAGAAACTGGGAAGTCTCTTCACCTTCTACCGGCTCGATGGGATCCGCTTTATGGCTGTTTCAAAACAGAATGTGTCATATAACGAAAATGAAGCCGTTGAAAACATCAGGCTCACCATTGAGGAGTGCTATTCCAAACAGAAGCTGTCCACAAAGCAGGCGGCTTCCTTCGGGATTCTGCATTTCCCGGATAACGGCGACACTCCGCAGGAAATTCTTGAAAATACAATGACATTGATCAGCATTGCCAAACTTAATTCTGATCTGAAATACAGTAAATTTTCTTCCGATGTGATAGCAAAACAGAAAGATAAGTCCAGCATGGCCCTGAGCCTGAGTGAAAATGTAGAAAAAGGCTGCGAGGGCTTCCGGATCGTGGTACAGCCCATAGTCTCCCGCGATACAGGAAAGATCATTGGGGGAGAGACACTGCTTCGCTGGCGCTATCGCGGACAGGAAATATCTCCTGTGGTATTTATCCCCCTGCTGGAGGAGACACGCATGATACTTACCGTGGGGAAATGGGTTTTTGGGCAGGTTGTCTCACTCTGCAAACAGATCCTGGTCTTCCAGCCTGATTTTCTTTTATCCTTTAACGTTAGTTATCTGCAGATACTGGATGACACGTTTCTGCCTTTCATCCAGCAGACCATAGCGGAAATCGGGCTTTTGCAAGGGCATCTGATGCTGGAACTGACAGAAACCCATTTCGATGAGATGCCCATCCGGCTGCAGGAATTCGTCGCCGAATGCCTGAAAATGGGAATCAAATTTGCATTAGATGACTTTGGGAATGGATTCTCTTCTCTGCAGATGCTCTTTAAATATCCGGTAAATGTCATCAAGCTGGATCGTACATTGATGAATGAGATCACGCATTCTTCGGAGAATCTTGATTTTATAATGAGCATTGTCTACGCCTGCCACCGGTCAAAGAAACAGGTCTGCGTGGAGGGCGTGGAGACAGATGCGGAATTGGAGATTGTTCGGCAGACGGACTGCGATATGATACAGGGGTTTTACTTTTATCGGCCTTTGGAGGTTGCGGATCTTTTACGGGGGCTTGAAGGGGACGGAGGAATACTGGCTGAGGGGCGCTGAGAGAAAGGGGAGTCCGGCTTCTGCAGGGGATGCCTGTGCCGTTGTAATATCCGGCCGCTTGCTGAGAATCAGTAACAGACAAAATATGGGGAATAGAGGTACTTGCCGCAGTTGGCGTGAATGCCGATGCATTCACACCGCCGGCGGCAACAGGATTTGATTTTGTGAATCAAATCCTGCCCTCTATTCCCCATATTTTCTCTGTAACTGATTCTATGCGCGCTCTTAGGATTTTACAACGGCACAGGCATCCCCTGCAGAAGCCGGACTCCCCTTTCTCTCAGCTGGACGCATCAGGGCGGGAGGATTTTCTCGTCCCTTTGGGACTCGCGGCGGGTGCGGCGGATTGGACTGGCTGTGCGGGGCCTGTATCTCATTTTTTTCTGGTTTAACTGGTGCATATATTGTTTTTTGTCTCTGTGCCCTCTAATGTTTTTTGGTTCTCTGGTTTTTGTTCTGTCTCCTGTTTTTCTTTTTCTGCCTGCTCTTCCTGCTCTTCTTTGTCGAATTTGTCCCAAAGTAATTGGTGGATTATCATGATAATCATTATGATACCTAGTTCTATTAATGCAAATGGACTTTTTAGGAATAGGACGATCCTGCCGACATAGAGGATGTGAAAAACATAGGTGCCTATGATGTCCTGGCGATGGGTTATATAGTCGTCTGGCCGCTCAGCCGTTGCCCCCTGGGTCAGATATCGGATAGAACCGTCTTCCTCGGTTTCTGTTCCACGGTAATAGTGAGTGAAGACGGCATCCTCACCCAGACGGTCTACACGGAAGGATACGATGTCTCCTTTTTTAGGTTCTTCGTCATCTTTTAGGTTTTTAACAAGCACAGCAGAGCCAGTCGGTATGACTGGCTCCATGCTGTCTGTTAAGATTACAAATGTTTGGTATCCTAAAAATTTATTTATCTTTTCCGGACAAATTTTCATTAAAACTATATATGCAACAAGTATAATTAGTAAAACATTCGGCAATATCTTTAATATTTTTTTCATATACCTGTTTATGGCGTAGTATCTTTAGATAACGCTCCGCTTAGAACAACTGTATATTGTCCTGGCGTAGCCCCATCTTCAGGAGTAATTTCAACAGTATACTCCTTTCCTGTTGCAGCCGCAGTCTCATCAGCAAATGGAGTTTGTGTCACAGTTGTATTTCCATCTTTTATTACTGCTTGAACATTATCAACCGGCGTACCCGTGGTATCAGTTCCCGGATACACAGTCGCTGTAAGGGCTAATATTGTTTTCGTGCCAACTGGTACTCCTGTAGCCTGAATTTTAATAGGGGCGCTTTTATATACAGGTGCCGTTCCCCATGCAGTATCTGTTTCAGTATATTGAATTGGATCAGCAGGTGCTGCCACTTCTATCTTATTTCTTAGTGTTACTGTACCTGATGCAGTATCGCTCAACTGATCCCAAGCCGCATAAGACCCCGCCATTGTTACCACGATTGCTCCTGCTGTTAAGAACCCCAGCATTTTCTTTTTACTTAATTGCCATTTTTTCATACCAAATTCCCTCCTAAGGTTTGCTCCAATTTTTAACTGACTTCATTATATACTGGGACAGGAGGTTTGGCTAATGCTTATATCTTATTGTCCCGTGATACGTATTAATTATCACAACTATGGTTTTTAGTCGGCATAGCAATCCATGAAGAGTTTCAAAAAGTCCTCGGCCTGCGGGGACAATATCTCTCTTTTGCGCTTTATCCAGATTAATTTCTGGTGTACATCACAGTGATTCAGTAACAGGCTGTTGATCTGGCCTCTTTTTAATTCTTCTACCTGCCATTTGTTTCCAAATATGAAGGAATCGGTTCTTTTTACCATGTTGATGATTGCATGGTAGTTGTTCATTTGGATTGTTTTATCAAAATCGCTGACCTGGAGCTTACCATCTATTGTCGTGCTGTTGTTTATATTGGCAAAGAAGTCGAGCGGAAGCCTGACACGGCTGTATGGCAGCAGTTCTTCAGCATCTATTGTAGTCCTCTCATAAAATGGATTCTTTTTACCTATGTGGATATACAGGGTGCCCTCGCCGATCTCATGCATTTCCAGCTCCTTTAATTCGGTCAGCTTGTGGAAAGCGGCTCTCTGCATGTTGTTGATTGTCACAATTCCGATGTCAGCCTTGGTCTGTTCAACCTGGTTCAATACATCTTCGATCGTCGTCTCTATGATATGAATACCGGTCCGTCTGGCGCGAATTGTCTCGTAATACTGGTAGATCATGTCATCCCTCATTATCAATTTGCCGATTGCGATACTGATTCTGGATTCTATGTAGTTTTCAGTACTCATCTTTATCTTAGAAATCTCATCGACCTGCTTTAAGATTGATTTGGCATAATAATAGAACCCCTCGCCAAATGTGGTCATCTCCACACCCTTATTTGTTCTGTTCAAAAGCGCTGACCCGAATTCATGTTCCAGACTCTGTATCGCCCGGGTCAGATTCGGCTGCGAAACATACAAGCTGGCTGCAGCCTTTCGCATACTCTTCTGCTCCGCTATCTCTACAAAGTATTTTAAATCTTTTATCTCCATTCGTTCCGCCCTCATAATTATATTCTTTTCAAGAATTATACCTTATTTGCGCATACAATGATAGCAGAAGAGCCTGAAAAACTTTTCCAGTTTTTGTGTTTTCCCCTCTTCCATGGTAAAATAATATTAAGCATAAAAATCTTTTATCTAAACAAACCCGGATACGGGAAGGAGGAACCCTTATGTTGCCACAAGTACTAGTACAGCTTGAATATCTTGCCAGAATTTTAGGTGCGGCTCTTTGCGGTATGGTCGTGGGGTATGAGCGGGAAAATCATTTTAAAACCGCCGGAATCCGTACCCATACAATCGTAGCCCTCGCTTCCGCCGTCATGATGATTATCTCCAAATATGGATTCAATGATATACTGCCGCTGAATCACATCGGTCTGGATCCCTCCCGTGTGGCGGCAGGCATCGTAACTGCCATCGGATTTCTCGGGGCTGGCATCATCTTCACCCGCAATGTAACCGTCAGCGGCCTCACAACTGCCGCCGGCATCTGGGCAACCGTAGGAATCGGAATGGCTTTCGGGGCTGGAATGTATGTGCTCGGGGTAATGACGACCATCTGCATTATCATAATCCAGTTCATCCTGCACAAAAATTTCCGCTGGCTCAAAACACTTTCAATCCAGCAGATCACCCTCGAGATCCGGGAAACAGATCATCTCAAAAGTATCCTGAAAGATTCCTTCGCCATCCGGGACCTTAAGATTCTAACGATGAAAGCAACCCGTATAGACGAAGAAACATTAAAACTGAAACTGAACGTGGCATTTCCGGACGATTATACATTTCAGGATGTCATAGACCTGCTCAAAGAAAACCCACAAATCAAATCCGTGGACATCTAAGCGGAGCGAATGTGGTTTAGTTATTTATGCGGATGGGGGACGCGTATCGGGAGCAGCGTATTTGTATATACTATAATTTTCCTTATACATACCTGGAATATATTAACAAATATATACACATCTTCCATATAGGATAACATTGCGCACATCCTATAACCATCCGATGCCGATGCCCCTAGCCTCCCACCAGGGAGCATTTCCTGCAAAGCAAGCTTCTGCTTCCGCATTGATGAACCAGTCTGCCGTGGAACGGGACGGAGACGAGCCGGGAAGGGAGCGACGCGGGCAGTCGGAAGGGCAGATATGTCATTTCAATAATGCTAAAGCGGAGCTTAGAAATTCTTGGAGGGAAACAGCCGTGAAAATGGGGAGATTTTTTGATCCCGAATCAAAATCAGCTGACCCAGCGCGAGAAATTATCAAATTTCTCACGATGTGTCAGCTGTGCGGTTCTTTCTGAACATTGGGTAATGCAGGGTTTTTGAAAAAACAGCAGGAGCCTTAAGTCTGTGATAAATACAGACATAAAGCTCCTTTGCTATTTGACGCAATTATCATTCTATACCCGGAGTTCAGAAAGAACCGCTGTGCCCCATTTTCACGGCTGTTTGCCTCCTAGAATTTCTTAGCTCCGTGTCCGCATTATAAAATGACATATATGCCCTTCCGACTGCCCGCGTCTATCCCTTCCCGGCTCGTCTCCGTCCCGTTCCACGGCAGGCGTCCCTCACACCAATCCTCTGGTAGACTCCCGAACCAGCAATTCTCCCGGAAGCACAACCTTTTTATGCTGCCCGTTCTTCCGTATTATGTTAAACAGCAGATCGATCGTAACCTTCGCCATCTTCTCTACCGGTTGACGGATGGTCGTCAGTGTCGGAGTATAGTATGACCCGATCTCCAGACCGTCAAATCCCGCCACTGAACAGTCCTGCGGAATCCGGATACCGGTCTCTGTGAGTGCACGGCATGCCCCGATTGCAAGACTGTCAGCAATCGCATATACCGCAGTGAACTCCTGCTTTTTTGCCAGCAGGGACTTCATGAGACGGTAACCGGTCTTCATTGAATAGCTGTCCGTCACGTAGTCCATATGGCAGATCAGCGCTTCATCCGGCTGTATATGGTTGTCTTCCAGAGCCTTCAGATATCCCTCAAACCTAAGCTTACCAATGCTTTCATCCTCTTGATCCGCAGATATAATCGCAATCTTTTTGTGGCCCGCCCTGCACAGATAATCCGTCATCTTATAGCTCTCGGCATAATCATCCACCGACACGGAAGACCAGAGCGACCCCTCCTCAGTCTCTTCATTGACGATCCCGGAAGTGCTCAGGACAAAGGGGACATCCAGTTGTGCAAGATGCTCACTGGAGTGCGTAATAAAGCCGCCCAGGAAGATAATTCCCTTCAACTTTTTTTCTTTAACCAGCTCAATCGCCGCATCCAGTTCGTTCTCGTGTTCCTCCACCCTCTGCAGGATAAACGTATACTTCTTCCGCTGTGTTTCCTGTTCGATAATGCCTATCATGTCATTGAAGAAGGGATTCGTTATCCCTTTGACCAAAACTGCTATGGCTTTGGCATCGGAACGTTTCAGGTTCCTTGCACTGTTGTTGGGGATGTAATTATGCTCCTTAATCACCCGCATAACCATCTCTTTCGTCTCCGGATTGATATCCGGATGATTGTTGATTGCACGGGATACGGTGCTGACTCCAACCCCGCATATCCTGGCTATATCCTTAATTGTCTCCATGCTGATTCCTGCCCTTATTAAGTATTTTGGACATGCACGCTCCACCGGGCCAATTTTATTTTTATAGAAGTTTCTCTTCGGTATGCTGTCCTTTACGAGATAGAAGACCGTAACAGTTCCGACATGTCTAAACTGTTACAGACGACCGTACAGTTTCGTTATCTTACGTATCTCTTCTATAAGAGTATCATTTAACTCATCTTTTTTCAACCGCCATACCCAATTATTTCCCAGTGTCGAAGGTGTATTGATCCTTGCCTCACTGTCTCTGCAAAGATAATCCTGAACCGGTATCACACACAGCTGCGCCACACTGCCCATGGCCATGGCGATAAAGTCCCATGCCAGCTCATCTTCATCCAGCGCATGCTTGTGCAGATATTCTTTTGCAAAATCACGGCACTCCTTATCCACATGATGATACCAGCCCCGTGTTGTATCGTTGTCATGGGTCCCGGTATATACCACGCAGTTTGGGGTATATGTGTGCGGCAGATAGTTCGCCGATTCTCTGGAATCAAATGCAAACTGTATGACTTTCATTCCCGGAAAACCAGTGTCTTCCAAAAGCTTTAAGACACTGTCTGTTAAAAACCCCAGATCCTCCGCAATAATATTCAGTCTGCCAAGCTTCTCCTCCACTGCCCTGAAAAAACCGATTCCCGGCCCGGGCATCCATTTGCCGTTCACGGCGGTCTTCTCACCATAAGGAATCGCATAATATTCGTCAAATCCCCGGAAATGGTCGATACGGACGATATCGTACAGCCGGAAGCAGTAGGCGATTCTCCGCATCCACCAGGAATAACCAGTCTTTTTATGGTACTCCCAGTCATACAGCGGATTTCCCCACAGCTGCCCTGTGGCGGAGAATCCATCCGGCGGACAGCCTGCCACCGCGGTCGGCTCCTTATTATCATCAAACTGGAACAGCTCCGGAGCCGCCCAGGTATCAGCACTGTCAAACGCCACATAGATCGGAATATCACCGATGATCTCTATGCCATTTTCATTGGCATAGGCATGCAGCCGTTTCCACTGCCTGTTGAATTCAAACTGCTGGAAACGGTAGAAATCAATCTCTTCTGCCAGTTCCCCTCTGGCCTCCTCCAGGGCTTTCTCATCTCTGTCCCTGTAAGGAGCTTTCCATTCCCTCCAGCTGACACCGCCATGCTGGTTTTTCAGGGCCATAAACAGACAGTATTCGTCCAGCCATTCCCTGTTATCCTCCAGAAATGCATGGTACTCCCCACTCCTGCTGCCGTCAAACCTGCGGTACGCCTGCTCCAGGATTTTGAATTTGCCCAGATACAGCTTTTCATAATCTATACTGTCCTTCGTTTTCCCAAAATCATATGCTTTACATTCTTCCTCCGTCAGAAGTCCTTCCCGGATTAAAGTCTCCAAATCTATGAAATACGGATTTCCGGCAAATGTAGAGAAAGACTGGTACGGAGAATCTCCGTATCCGGTCGGCCCCAGCGGAAGAATCTGCCATTTACTCTGTCCCGCCTTTTTTAACTGATCCACAAACTCATAGGCTTCTTTTGAAAAACATCCAATCCCATACTCAGAAGGCAATGCGAAAACGGGTAATAAAATTCCACTTTCTCTCATCGCGTTTCCCCTTTCTGTTAACCTTTCACTGCCCCTGCAGCCACGCCTTTAATAATATATTTCTGGCAGAGCAGGTAGAATACGATGATCGGCAGGATTGCCAGAACCAGCATACCCATCATGGCTCCCATATCCACCGAACCATATCCGCCCCTGAGATACTGCACTGCGATCGGAATCGTCTGATAATCGCTTCCCAATACAAGCAGGGGAAGGAGATAATCATTCCATATCCACATCGCATTCAGAATTGCAACGGTGATTGCAGTTGGCTTTAGTACCGGCAGCACAATCCTGAAAAACGTCTGGATCGGCGTGCAGCCGTCGATCATCGCAGCCTCCTCCAGGGAAATCGGTATCGCCTTAATAAAACCTGCGAACATGAACACCGATAGTCCTGCACCGAACCCAACATATACAAAGATTATCCCAACCGGATTCCCCAGATTTAACGTATCCGTCACCTTGGACAGCGTAAACATCACCATCTGGAACGGTACAATCATAGCAAATACGAACAGATAATACAAGACCGTAGATATTTTACTTTTTACCCGCGTCAGCCACCATGCAGTCATTGCCGTCAGCAGTACGATCAGCAGCACCGAAAATACCGTTATGAAGATGGAATAACCGGCCGCCTTGATCAGTCCTGTTTTAGCCACGCCGTCAATATAGTTATTCAGGCCCACAAACGTATCGCTGCTGGGAAGCGCAAAAGGCTGATCACTGATATAAAGCTTACTCTTAAAGGAGTTGATAAATACCAGGATAATCGGGAATATAAATACCAGGGCCAGTACGGCAAAAATCACGGTCATCAAAGCCCCTGTGCCTTTTGATACTTCCATTGTCTGTACTTCTTCCTGTTTTCTCTTCTTTCCAGCCATTAGCTTTCCACCTCCTTATTTCTCGTAAAATAAAGCTGCGTCAGAGCCAGGATTCCTACTATTACAAAGAATATAACCGCCTTTGCCTGGCCTACGCCTTCCCAGCCGTTTCTATTATAGAAAGTCGTATAAATGTCCAGCGCCAGCATTGCCGTTTTCTTGGACGGAGCGCCTGCCGTCAGCGCCAGGTTCTGGTCAAAGAGCTTGAAGGAGTTGGTCAGAGTCAGAAACAGGCAGATCGTCACGGAGGACATCACCATCGGTATGGTCACCTTGAACAGCGCCTGCAGCTTTGTGGCCCCGTCAATCTTAGCGGCCTCCACCAGTTCTGTGGGGATATTCTGGATGCCCGCGATATAGATAATCATCATATATCCGATGAGCTGCCAGTTCATGAGAATAATCAGGCCCCAGAATCCGTATTTCGCATCTGTCGTTATAGTCACGCCGAATCTGGCAAGCACACCGTTGATCATCAGCTGCCAGATATAACCGAGCACGATACCGCCGATTAAGTTCGGCATGAAAAATGTAGTACGGAACAGATTTGTTCCCTTGATTCCTCTTGTCAGCGCATATGCAAAGATGAAGGCGATCACATTAATGCTGATGACAGAAACAATTGTAAACTTTACGGTAAACCAGAGGGCATTCAAAAAGTCTTTATTTGCAAATGCCTTCAGATAGTTATCTAATCCAACCCATCTTGCATTTGTCACTGTGGTAAATTTACAGAATGATAATCCAATACCAAGAACAAATGGAATCACGAAAAATAATGTAAATGCAATCAGTGTCGGAAGCACGAATATGCAAAAATATTTTTTATATGTCTTCTGCATAATACTCCTCCTGTTCTGTATTTGAGGGTGAGGCAGACCGATTTTCCGCACTCACCCTCCTTGTTTTCTTTATTCAGCTGTTGCTTCTTTTTCTGCTTTCCAGTCTTCGATACAATCTGTCACGACTGTATTCCATTCCTTATTGCCTGACGCATATTCCAGGAGTGATGCCCCAAGGTTGTCTTTGAATGTCTGGCTCGGGAATGTCTGGAAGTCCCAGGATACACTTGTCAGGTCGGGATTCTCCATATAGCGGATCACTTCCTGTGCCAGCGGGTCGGTCGGCTTCTGGTCGTCCTCAAAGGTGTTGAACGGTGTGATAAATCCCAGTTCATTTGTTACTTTGTCCTTGCCTTCATCTGAACTGAACAGCCACTGGATGAAGTCCAGAGACGCCTTCTGGTCTGCCTCAGAAGCCTCGCTGTTGATGCAGAAATAGTTCTCGCCACCTACGCATAAGCCCTGTTTCTCTTCTCCTTTGATGCCTGTATAAATCGGAAGATATTTAATCTTATCTTCTTTTACCGTATTACCGTCAACGCCGCTGATGTCTCCCCAGGCCCAGTTACCGTTCTGCACCATCGCTGCTTTTCCAAGCGCAAATTCAGCCATGGAATCAGAAACGGTCTTAGAACCCAACATAGCCGGCTCTGTAACGGAATTATTCAGATAAAGATCAAAAATATTCTTGAACTCTTCGTTATATTCAAAAGTAATCTCTTTCTCATCTTTCACCTTTTTATCCTGGTACTCATAATAGATCGGAAGGTTCATCAGATGTGTCTGCCATCTCCAGTCCTCGCCAGGTGCAAAGGATGTGGAAGCAAATACGCCTTCAATTCCCAGCTGGTCTTTCTTGGCTGTCATGTCCTCGGTCACTTCTTTTAACTTCTCAAAATTGTTGATCTCTTCGATGGAAGAAACCTTCGCGCCGTCGAGAGCAAAGTATTTATCCATAATCTCTTCATTGTAGATGATGCCGTATCCTTCCACCGCGTATGGAATACCATATACGCCTCCGTCTTCACCCTTAATGGCCATATCCTTGTCATTCAGCCAGGAGTAAAGATCTGTATCGGACAGATCCATACAGTAGTCTTTCCAGTTTTGGTATCCCACTGGTCCATTGACCTGGAACAGCGTGGGGGCATCCTTCTTTGCAATCTCGGACTTCAGCGTCTGCTCATAGGTCCCGGAAGCCGCAGTCTGCACTTTTACCTGCACTCCGGTCTCCTCCGTATATGCTTTGGCAACTGCTTCCCACTGTTCTGCCTGCTCCGGCTTAAAGCTTAAATAATAGACAGAACCTTTATCATCTTTTTTGGATGAATCAGAGGATGCGGAATCTGTTTTATTGCTCCCGCATCCGGCTAAAAGGCCTGCAGTCATCGCTGCTGCCAGTGCTGCTGATAAAAACTTTTTCATCTTCATACTTACTTCTCCTTTTCTGAATAAACTTTTTCTTGTTTCCTTATGTTTTGGAATCGTTGTCGGTATCGATCTCGGTAACGTTTCCAATCCTGGTATTAAATATACACCTGCCACATCATAATTGCAATCCCAGAATTAAGATTCTGTAATTTCTCACAGTTTTTTCTTACGTATTTTGTGCAATTTGTACAGGTGTATTGAGATTCGGGACGGGCCTCCGCCGCAAGGCTCCGCCCCTAACTGTCTTCTTGTTATAACATCGCTTTGCGGTGCACTGTGTCCCCAGTCATTAGAGCAGATACGGTGCAATGCCAGGCTGTTTTCTGAAGCCAGTATTATACCTTTTTATAGTTTCCAGATATCTCTATTATATTCCTCTATTGTCCTGTCTGAGGAGAAATATCCCGCCTTTGCAATATTTACCAGCATCTTCTTCGCCCACTCGGTCCTGTTCTCATAGGCTTTGAGCGCTTCCTCTTTTTTCTTCACATACTCTTTGAAGTCCAGAAGCGTCATGAACCAGTCCTTGCTCATCAGTTCTTTCTGCAGGCGCTTTAAGTTTTCCTCATTCCCCACCGCCAGCATTTTTTTGCTGGTGATAAAGTCCACGGCCGCCTTGATATCCTTATCTTTTTCATAGAAATCCCGGGACACATAGTCTGCCTTTGCATAGTGTTCAATGACTTCATCGCTGGATGCTCCGAATACAAAGATATTATCATCTCCCACCAGCTCATGGATTTCCACATTAGCCCCGTCTTCCGTGCCCAGTGTAACAGCTCCGTTCAGCATGAACTTCATATTACCGGTGCCGCTGGCCTCCTTGGATGCCAGGGAAATCTGCTCGGAAATATCACAGGCAGGGATCAGTTTTTCCGCTTTCGTCACGTTATAATTTTCTACCATAACCACCTGGAGATAAGGGCTTACCTCTTTATCCTTGTTGATGATCTCCTGCAGACATAAAATCATATGGATGATATCCTTTGCAATTACATAGGCCGGCGCGGCTTTTGCCCCGAAGATGACGGTAATCGGAGTGGACGGCCGTCTGCCCGCTTTGATTTCCAGATATTTATGGATCACATACAGGGCATTCATCTGCTGGCGCTTGTATTCGTGGAGACGTTTTACCTGGATATCAAAGATAGAATCCGGATTCAGTTCAAGCCCCTGGGTATCTCTCAGATAACCGCAGAGAACCTTCTTATTCTCCTTCTTTATTTCCAGGAGACGGCTCAGTACATTCTTATCCCCGCGGTAATTCATCAGCTTTTCCAGCTGTTTTGCATCAGAACGGTATCCCGTACCCACGATAAAATCAAGCATTTCGGTAAGCTGCGGATTGCAGTGAAGCAGCCATCTTCTGAATGTAATTCCGTTCGTTTTATTATTGAATTTTTCCGGATAAATCTTATAAAAATGATTCAGCTCATTGTCTTTGAGAATCTCCGTGTGCAGAGATGCAACCCCATTCACACTGAATCCGTAATGGATATCGATATGAGCCATATGGACCGTATCATTTCTGTCTATAACAGCCACGCTCTCATCTGCATACTTTCTTCTCACCTTATCGTCCAGCACTTCGATGATGGGGACCAGCTGGGGCACCACCTTTTTCAGATAATCCACCGGCCATTTCTCCAGTGCCTCTGCCAAAATTGTATGGTTCGTGTAGGCACAGGTGCGTGAAACAACATCGATGGCCTCATCCATCTCCAGCCCCCGCTCCATAAGCAGCCGGATCAGCTCCGGAATCACCATTGTCGGATGCGTATCGTTGATCTGTATGACCGCGTAATCCGGCAGGTCATAGAGTCTGCAGCCTTTTGCCACACATTCATCCAGAATAAGCCTTGCACCGTTGCTGACCATAAAATACTGCTGATAAATCCGCAGCAGGCGTCCATCCTCATCACTGTCGTCCGGATACAAAAACAGAGTCAGATTCCTGGCGATGTCCTTCTTATCAAATTCAATCCCCTCCTCCACAATACTCTCATCTACAGTCTCTACATCAAAGAGATGCAGCTTATTTGTGATATTGTTGTATCCCGTAACTTCGATATCATACATTCTGGAATTCAGGGTCATTCCCCTAAAGCTGACCGGATAGGACACATCCGTTTTAGTCAGCCAACTCTGCTTCTCAATCCATGGATTCGGGGTCTCTTTCTGCAGTTCCTCCTTAAACTCCTGTTTAAACAGGCCGAAATGATAATTTAGGCCAATTCCGTCCCCGTTCAGCCCCAGTGTAGCGATCGAGTCCAGAAAACAGGCCGCCAGCCTTCCAAGCCCCCCATTTCCCAGGGATGGCTCAGACTCGATTTCTTCGATCTCACAGATGTCTCTGCCGTTTCCCGCGAGAACATCCCGGACCTCATTGTAGATACCCAGATTGATCATATTGTTGGAGAGTAATTTTCCAATTAAAAATTCAGCAGAAATATAATAGAGCTTCTTTTTGCCGCCGTTTTTCTCTTTTTGCCGGGCCATTTCCTGCACGATCTCCAGAAGTGCGAAATAGATCTCCTCGTTAGAAGCTTCTGAAATCCCTTTCCCCAGCTTCTGTGTCATTGTATCCTGTATACTCATAATATTACTCCTTTCATAAAAACTCTAATTGGCCTTACATTAAGTCTATGTCAGAAACAGTCCAGGAAGGCCTGAACTGTCATCTATGTTATGCATTTTAATACGATTCCTGTTCATTTTCTTGCAAAATACTCTTAAATTATAGTACAATACTATCATTCTTTTATAACTCACCTACATTGCTACAGAAAGCGAGGCACCGTTTTGAATCTCACGGAGTACCAGAATTACCATGAAACCAAATCCCATACAAATGCTGATTTTCCTTATAATACTTATCTATGTTCCATTCCGCTTGATTTTATACAAGTTCCGCTCCACTGGCACGAAGAAATTGAGTTTATTGTTATAAAAAAGGGACAGGGCCTGGTATCTGTTAACCTTCAGACCCGGGAAATAACCGCCGGAGATATCGTCTTCATCCTTCCCGGCCAGCTCCACTCGATCCGGCAGAAAGACGGATGCAGCATGGAGTACGAAAATATTCTGTTTAAGCCTGCGCTGCTGGTGTCAGATAGCAGCGATCTTTGTACCACACAGTTTCTGCAGCCTCTGCTGAGTGCAGAACGTGCCGTCCTCACCTTCCTCACCCCCTCCTGTTTAGCATATGCGGATCTTGCCGGCTGCATCAGCCATATTGATGACTTATGCGCCGCCCGGCCGGAGGGATACCAGCTGGCGGTGAAAGGATATCTCTTCCAGTTCTTTTTTCTGCTGGTCTCCTCACAGACAAACAGAGATTCCGCCGCAAAAATCAAGGCGAAATCTCTGGAAAAATTAAAAACGATTTTGAAATATGTTGAAGAACACTATGCCGATACGATCACGATAGCGGATATGGCCGCCCTTACTTTTTACAGCAAATCCCACTTTATGAAATTCTTTAAGGACCACATGGATATGGGGTTCACAGAATATCTGAACGACTACCGCCTCAGCATGGCCGCCCGGCTGCTTGCCGCCTCCGGCTTATCTGTACTGGAGATTGCCACAAGGACGGGTTTTGACAATCTCTCCTACTTTAACCGGCTTTTTAAACGCAAATATGGGCAGACCCCCAGAGAATACAGAAAGACCCTAACAGATTAGGCAAACCTGAACTGTCACAAAAGCTGCCGTTTATGACAGCTTTTGTTCTCCTGTATAGTACATTTCAATCGGATCTATGGGATCGATGGGGTTCTCTACCTCCATCTTCTCTTTCCTTCCGTGGCGTTTGAGAAGTTCTCCGCCTTTGTTGTAAAACCAGAAAGAGTAGACAAGCACTTTATTGACCTTCCCGATCCGGTCTTTTGTCGTCTTCTCATACAGCGTTCCTCCGGTCTCCAGCTTTGTCTTTTTATGGATCATGGAGATCAGTTCCGTCTCACAGTTCACCGGCTCGGGCAGAATGGTATAGGCCCGTCCCACACAGCCCGGCTTATGGGAATCGCTTCCACCTACCGTAACCTTGCCATACTTTTCGGCCAGCTTCCGGGCACCTGCATTGGATGCCTCGGATTCACAGGAATTAAATACTTCCACAAAATCAAAACGCTTCATCACTTCCGGGTTCGTATAAAATCTCTTTGTATTCGTAATGCTCAGATACTTCTCGCCGCATGGGTGCGCAGGCCCGAGAATCCCGCCGTTGCGGTGCACCAGGTCGATCAGGACGGATACGGGCATGCCGCGCATCTCCAGCAGTCTCATCTTAACCCCCTCCGGCATGATAACCAGGATGTGTCCGGCATCCCTTGTGTCATACTCGATTCCCTTCAGTACAATAAAATCGGTATGGATCTTCCCCTTCATGTGATGTTTCCAGTAGCGGTATCCCTTATAAGTATTGTGATCTGTCACCACCATACCCTGAAACCCTTTGCTCTTTAGAATCGTAATGTATTCATCCAAGCTTACTTTGCTGTCTATAGAACCTTCCTTTACATGGCAGTGCATATCAATCTTCATAAGTAAGCCCCCTTTTTTAGTTTATATATTTATATGTATTATACAACTTTGTCAGAGGGCTGGCAATAAATTCACAGTCTTTTCATCTGCCGCATTTTTTACCGTCATGTGCTTTCCTTTATTTCAGGGGGTTTACGATTTAGTTTTATATTTATTTAATATTCTGTCCATTTTCCTGCCGTTCTATCTTTCCAACTATATCCACTATGGCCAGGATACTTCCGATCCATCCAAATATATAAACATATCCCGGAACCTGAACCTCGGTAAAACAATATAATACGGCCATAATCAACAGTACAGCCGCTCCGATTCCCATGACAGCTCCGCTCAGCAATGATTTTCTTAATGACATAAAAACACACCTCTCTCTCATATGAATCCATCATATCAGAAAGGGTGTGTCATAAAACGGACTTTACTTTTTTATTTCAAATCATTTTACACTAATTTTAAACTATTGTAATTGGAACTAAAAGTATATTATTATCTCATTGTCTCTTTATCATCGTCCAGATCCAGAATAGTAATATCATCATCCATGTCTCCGTCCAAATACTCCTCATCACCAGGAAGATCTTCGTCGTCCAGATACTCTTCCTCATCCAGCAGATCATCGTCTTCCATAAATTCTTCTTCATTCAGGAACGCTTCGTCTGCATCTGCTTCGTTCTCTGCCTCCACAGCCGCTTTACTGGCAGCAGCCCCTGCTGCAGCTGCCGCACCGGCAGCAGGATTCTTCTTTTTGACAGGCTCTGTACTGTCCAGATTGTCGATCATTGCCCTTGCCTTGTCCACTTCATTGGCAGTAGAATGCTTTTTCCTTATCTCTTCCGCTTTTTTCAGATGAAGTCTTTTGCGCTTTTTGGATTCCAGTAAGAACTGTACGATCACACCCAGAATAACCAGAACCGCAATCGCCGCAATCCGCACAATCTCATTTTCCAGAGGAAGCAACCCATAGACCGCCTGTCCCGCAGTAAATCCGCCGAACAGTGAAGTAACTACCATCGTGACCGGCTCCGCGAACTTCAGGGTAATCAATCCGATCACCAGGCCGATTCCAACACAAACAAGCGTATAGATCCAATCCGCCGGCTGTATAAAGTAGGCACTGGCCACGGTTCCCAGGAACCACCCGACAACAAAGACCCCCGCCAGATAAAACCGCGCTCCCAGAACTGCCAGAATAATACCTGCAACAAGGCCTATAATCCAGGCAATATTATCACTGACGTTAAAGTAATAGGCCGCATAAGTACCGCCTGTCACTCCGATCACCAGGCCAAAGAAAGCAGCCCAGAAACGGACCATCTTCAGCCCAAAGAAACAGAAGAGCAGGCCAATAGCTGCAAACACGGCCAGAGTAATCATATCCTCCGGCGTCAGGTTCCGCCCCTTCGTTGTCAATGCCGTCAGGCCGCCGTTGATCTCGACCTGCAGTCGTTGAAATATTAAGTTTACTTCCATTTTGTAAATCTCCTTATCCCTTGTTAATATTTACCTTTGTTCCCCGCTGTCATATACCTCCGAGATCTCCCGCAGCAGAGTCAGATATGCATCCGCCACATGCGCCGGTGAAAGAATCCTTACATCCTTCCCAAGTCCCGTCAGCCATCCAAAAAACGGATCGCTCACCGCCACTTCGACCCTGGCGATAAAATGCTGCTCACCATCCGGCCTCACAGATACATCTTTCCCAAATCTGTCAATGACAACACCTATGTATTTATTATGAAATCTGATACGTAAGGTCTCCTCCTCCCCACCAAACATACCAAATGTTTTTTTCGCATAATGGGCCAGATCAAACCGGCCAAACTCCTCCCTGCCAGACCTTGGCTCCTCCAAAAGCTCGATCTCCAGCATCTTATCCACTCTGAAATGCTTCAGCATCCCCGCATCCATATCGAATCCGATGAGATAATAATTCTCGTCATCCCACGTCAGCGCCCACGGACTGACCTGATAGGGGCTGCCGTCCTTCTTCAGACGGATGGTTTTGTCAATCGTCCACTCAAAATACTTGAAAAGAATCTGCTGGTTCGAAGCAATTGCCGCGTGCAGCTTGTCTATATTATAATAGATACTTTCATTCATCGCCTTGATCCTGTTGGTTACCACGACCTGGCGCTGCAGCTGTTTCGCCTCATGGCGGCTGGCCAGCCCTTCAATCTTGTGGATCAGGCTGTGTGATTTCTTCTCAGTGATAAATCTGGAGGACTGGACTGCATCTACTAAAAGTTTCAGCTCTGCCAGTTCAAATTCATGTCCTGCCAGATAGTAGCCTTCCGGCCGCTCCTTTCTGTACGCAATGTCCAGGCCAAACCTTTTCAGCGATTCTATATCACTGTACAGGCTCTTTCTCTCTGTCTGGATTCCATACTCTCCAAGCTTTTCCTCCAGCTGTTTTCTTGATAATGGATGATCTGCATCTGTTTCTTCCAGAAACAGCCTCATCAGATACAGGATTTTCTCCTTTTGGTTGCAAGATTTTGCCATAATATTCTCCCCTGTATAATCCCACATTTTAGGGTATGTTTGAAAATTCATTGCCGCAAAAGCCACTCCATTTTGCAACCATGAATCTTAAACACGTCCAAACCTGTACCTATCTTATTTTAACAACATTCCTTAAAATATACAATATAAAGATGGATGCTAACCTAATAATGATTAACACCCATCTCTATTCTGATATCTCTATCATTCTTTTTTTACCTCTTTCTCTATCTTTTGATAGGGTTTGGTTTTTAAATTAAGTATGCTGGCGGACCGTACCTCCTATTCTTAGACTTCCTTACCGGACTTAGATTCTCTGATCTTCTCTCCCTGATGGATTTTACTTCTCTCATAACTTTCTCGTCATTATGATAATTTCTCCATCTCTCTTTTCTAACCATTCACTGTGATCCGATAAGCTAAAACTGTATTGAGCTTTCATTTACGAAGAATTTTCCTCTTGTTTTACAAGATTACTTCTTCTTTTTAAATGATTGTTCAATCAGTTTTATTCTTGTTATAATAATAACATTTATCTCTTTCATTGTCAACATATTTTTAGTTATTTGTCATATAATCTTCCAATTATCTGTTAATTTATCATTCTTCACTCCTCATTGACTTCTTTATCATGAGAATGTAGAATAGGAATATCGGATTTTCAATAATATTAATGTATAGAAAATAACAAAGGAGTTTATATTATGGAACAATTGACAATTCCCCAGGGGTACCGCTCTCCCCTTACCATACGGGAAACCGAAGTCGCCATCAAAGAAATAAAAGACCATTTCGAGCGTTCACTGGCAAAGTCACTTCATTTAACCCGTGTGTCCGCACCGCTTTTTGTCCGCCCCGAATCCGGGCTGAATGACAACTTAAACGGCGTGGAACGTCCCGTTTCCTTCGGAATCAGGGAACAGGAGGATGCCCCCGCTGAGATCGTGCATTCTCTTGCAAAATGGAAAAGGTATGCACTGAAGCATTATGATTTTCATTCCGGAGAAGGGTTATACACGGATATGAGCGCGATCCGCAGGGATGAGGATACCGATAACATCCACTCCCTCTATGTGGACCAGTGGGACTGGGAAAAAATCATCTCGAAAGAAGAACGCAATACGGAAACGCTGGAATATACAGTTCGCAAAGTATACGGCGCATTGAAGGAGACAGAAGATTTCATTTCCAGGCGCTATAATTACATAGAGCCCCTGCTGCCGGATGATATTTACTTCATAACAGCCCAGGAGCTGGAAGAGATGTATCCGGGCAAGCCGCCGAAAGAAAGAGAACATTTGATCGCCAAGGCTAAAAAAGCCGTGTTTATTTCCCAGATCGGAAAGACACTGGCTTCCGGCCAAAAGCATGACGGCCGTGCCCCGGATTATGATGACTGGGAACTGAACGGGGATATCATCGTCTACTATCCGGTACTGGATATCGGTCTGGAACTTTCCTCCATGGGAATCCGTGTCGATGAGGACGCTTTGAGAAAGCAGTTAAAGCTTGCAGGCTGTGAAGATCGGGCCGAACTTTCTTTTCAGAAGGCGCTCCTTGCCGGAGAGCTTCCCTATACCGTGGGCGGCGGAATTGGGCAGTCCCGAATCTGTATGTATTATCTGCGCAAGGCCCACATCGGAGAGGTACAGTCTTCCATCTGGCCCGAAGATGTGCTGAACCTGGCTTTGGAGAACGGAATACAGCTTTTATAATTAGGAACAGGAGGGAATCTGAAGGCATACGCCGCAGATTCCCTCCTGTTTTCTATTCTACTCTCACTTTCCTAAGCCCCACAGCCATTGAATGCTGTGCCGCATGACGATCCTCCACTACATCTTTTGCATAGCGGATCACCCCATTATTGTCATAGGGATCATTAAAATAATATCCTTCCTCATCATAACCTACCAGCAGCATACAGTGCTCGTTGGATATCCAGGTAAACTCGCTGCCGCAGCCCCTTAGCTTCCAGCATGGGCCGGTAATTGGTTCACGCATGTTGATACATGCCCAGAAAACAACGGGCATTCCCTGGTCAATGTACATTTTCAGCAGTTTCTCAATCGGAGTCCCTGTCTCATCTATGACTTGGTAGGAATCTCCAACCGCTTTCTCCAGTGCATTTTTGATGACCGGCGCATAACAGCCAAAGGATTCTTCGTCATAAGGGCTTCCACAGAAGCATTCGTTAGGATTTGGTCCGTAAAGCTCTCCATCCTGCTCTTCCAGCTTCCCAAGCTCCAGATATTTTTCAATAAACTCGTCCACAGTTATAGAATACCCCAGATACTGGAGCAGCATAACTGCTGATACACTCTCACACCCTGTCGGGTATTTGACACTTTGGTCTATGTAAGGTACCTCAAGTTTAATCATCTGCATTCACCACATCGCATTTCGGCGTAAACTTTTTCATGAGTGACAAAACAATAAACAGAATTGCAAGGCTCAGCAACAACGTAATCCACCATACCTTTACAAATCCGGCAATAATATAACCAACCACGCAAACGATTGCAACAACCATCGCATACTGCATCTGCGTCGATACGTGATTGATATGATTGCTCTGTGCCCCTGCCGAGGACATAACTGTCGTATCTGAGATCGGAGAAATATGGTCTCCGCACACTGCGCCTGCCAGAACTGCAGATACAGCAATAACCATCATTTCCATATTATTAGCGGAAGAGAACATGGCAACAACGATCGGTACAAGGATTGCGAAAGTTCCCCAGGATGTTCCCGTAGAAAATGCCAGGAAAATTGCCACTGCAAACATAATTGCCGGGATTGCCACGCTTGCGGATGCATTTGCCCCTACTATACCGCCTACAAAATCAGCAATACCAAGCGCATCGCCCATTCCTTTCAGAGACCATGCAAAGATTAGAATCGCAACTGCCGGAATCATCAGCTTGAACCCTTCCACAAAACTGTCCATAAAGCCCCTGAATGTAATTACCTTTCGCGGCAGATATAAAAGAAGCATAAATATAATAGTCAGCATGGTCGCAAAGATCAGGCTTGTCTCCGCATCACATCCCGCAAATGCATCGACTACGCCCGTGGCGCCGCCCTGAAAACCGGTAAATATCATAGCCCCTATGGCCGAAATAATCAACACTACAACAGGAAGTACCAAATCAATAACTCTTCCCTTTGCAGAAGAAGTCTCCTCCTTGATCTGATCAAACTCTTCCGCACCTGTTGTAAACAAATCCCCTTTTGCCGCATTGTCCTCATGTTTCTTCATTAGGCCGAAATCAAAACCTGAGATGATAATAAAGAACACCATGGCAATCGTCAGCAATGCATATAAATTGTAAGGTATCGTTCTTAAGAACAACTGGAAACCTGTGATACCAGCATCCTCAGGAACATAAGAATTCACTGCTGCAGCCCAGCTTGAAATCGGAGCGATAATACAGACCGGCGCCGCTGTGGCATCAATGATATACGCCAGCTTAGCCCTGGAAACTTTATACCTGTCCGTTACCGGCCTCATAACAGAACCAACGGTCAGGCAGTTAAAATAATCGTCCACGAAAATCAGAAGACCCAGGCCCGATGTAGCAAGAAGCGCACTCTTCTTCGTCTTAATCTTGCTCCCCGCCCAGTTTCCATAGGCGGCAGACCCTCCTGATTTCGCCATCAACACGATAATCATACCAAGCAGTACATCGAATATCAGAATATTCAGATTCATACTGCTCTTCATGATATCAAAAAATGCAACAAAAGAATCCCACGGCTGGAACCCGGTGTACAGCAACGCTCCCACCGCAACACCGATGAATAAAGAGCTGTAAACCTCTTTTGTTACAAAAGCCAGAATAATGGCTAAAAGCGGCGGTACCAAAGACCACCATGTTCCGATAAACATTGAACCGTCCATAAATCAACCTCTCTCTCATTTTTATTCCTGTATCTTATTCCAAAGTTTTGCTCCTGCACCGCCCACAAGGTATAAATAACGGGATGTTCCTGTGGATACCTGATTCTGCAGTTCTGCTGAAGGCCCGTCCGCATGGCGCCAGGTGCGGGGTATCTCCATGGATACTTCACCGCACAGCCTCTCTCCCGGAAATATGTATGGCAGGCGTTCTCCGGGGCGAAAAAACGGGAAAATACAGATATGGACGCGTCTGCTTTTGCCGACACTATACTTATTTTATCGAATTAACGCGCAGAATACAATCTTTTTTTGTAATTTGTGCGGGAACCAGGCCCGCCTTTCACTTAGCTTGACGCATCCAATCGGTAGGAAAAGATCTCCCTGCCGGATGGGGCTTCTGGACGAGAGCAACGGATGCTGGTTGTAGGGGCCGGGCTGCATGAAAGGGGGAGTTTATCGGAATATAGCGTGCCCAGCAGTAACTCCTCTATTTTACTTCCTATGGGGGTATCGTATGCCCTTATCCAACTCCATCCGCTGCCCCGTCAGGTTGCCTCCATGGAGCGGGTTTTCCTGCGCCTTGATGAACGCAGCCTGTCTGTAACGGTACTCCTGCCGCAGCCCGGGAAACTTTCCTGCCCCTTTTGACGGCATAGAATGTGCCGTAGTATCACTAGATAAAAACCACACCGGATTGGGAGGCTAAATGCTGCTTCCGAAGCAGCATTTAAGGCGGCCTGAGCCGCGCAATTCATCAGAATTGCGGGGTGAATGCCGCCGGTGCCTCCCAATCCGGTGTGGTTTTTATCTAGTGATACTTGGCAAATGGGCTGCCGTCAGAAGGGGCAGGAAAGTTTCCCGGGCTGCGGCAGGAGTGCCGTTACAGACAGGCGACCTCTCAGCCGCTAATACCGCCTCCCCCTTAAACCACCACCTCTGCGCGTGCCGGGATGGAGGCAGCTGCCCCCGCCCTGGATACCGCGATTGAGGATGCTTTTGCCGCGAGTTTCAGCCCCTCGGACGGTTCCATTTTTTCTATGATGGATGTGATGAAATATCCGGTGAAGGTATCTCCGGCTGCGGTGGTGTCCACTGCTTTTACGGGGAAGATTGCCTGACGGCAGATGCTGTCACCGTCCTGGTAAACTGCGCCGTCGCCTCCGAGTGTGAGCACGGTTTTTACTGTGGGATACCGTTCTCTCAGCTCCTGCAGGATCTCTTCCGGCTCCTGCTTTCCTGTTACCTGTGCTCCTTCTATTTCGTTCATAAGGAACATGGACACTTTGGAATAGTCGCAGGTATCCAGGGCGCTGTTATATGGAGATGGATTCAAAATGATCATCATCTGTTTTGCATAGGCCTGGTCAATCATGTAGTCTACAAGGTTCACCTCATTCTGCAGCAATAGGATGTCCCCTTTGTCAAAATGTCCGAGTACTGTATCTATGTATTCTTTTGTCATCTTCTGGTTTGATCCGCCGTACAGGAGGATGCAGTTCTGGCCGTTTTTGTCAACCTGGATTATGGTATGTCCGCACGGTCCCTCCAGTTTTTGAATAAAGTCTGTGTGCACGCCCGCTTCTCTGCAGGTATCAATCAGAATCTCCCCGCCGTCTCCTACAAGTCCGGCATGATATACCTCTGCACCTGCCCTTGCAAGCGCGATGGACTGATTAAGCCCCTTGCCCCCGCAAAATGTCTCCATTCCATAAGAACTCAGCGTTTCACCTGGTAACACCATATGGTCAACCGAATAAACGTAGTCCAGATTTAAAGAACCTAAATTTAATACCTTCATGACTCCCTCACTTTCTTTGCCGGACTCCCGCCCGCCAATTTATTTCAGTATTTTACATATACAGATTATTATACAAAATCCGGCCCGCAAGTACAAGGACAGATATCCGAATATCCTATTATCTTATTCTCCTTTCCTTTTTATATATGGAGGGATTTTTTGATCCGGAGTTGGAAGGATGTGATTCGATACGTATTGAAACTTTTCATCTCTTTCCGGGCGTACAGTCACCTCATGTGTAAAGGCACAATCCGTATTTTCGTCTTCCCAGACGGCCTCCACTTTTAACGTAAGGGTGCCGTCCCCATTATCTCTGTATGAGGTCGTCTCCGGAACCGGCAGAATACAGGAAGGAAAGTCTCCCATACCGCGCACTTTCCACTTATAGCTCCCTTCATCTGCATCAAATGCTGACATGATTAGCAGTACCGCTTCATCTACCCGGAACCAGGGCTGCATCACTTCCGCAAATTCCTGCTGCGTTACACGTATTTCATCATCGTGTGCATCGGCCCGGCGGCCATGTTCTATCTCGTAAAGTTTTTCATACAAATCTTCAAAACTGAGTTCACCATAATCATTTTCTGACCAGTCTGTTAAAAACAGATTGTTGTCCTCATACCCTATCGGCAGAATGTATTTTCTGTTCAACTCCCGGCATTCCTGATCCAACGGTTCTATCCGCACTGCATGATGGCCGGTTGGACCGTCATAGCCCGGAGGCTGGTATTTTTCAAATAATAAATAACCTTTCTCTGTATAATTCCATGTACAGGCCGTAAATGTATCCAGATAAGAGGCAGCAGATGTGCCGTTTACCCAGGATACGGCATACCGATCTATCTTAAGTTCTTTTTTACCGGACTTAAGGCTGTACCAGATCAGGCCTCCGTCATCCAGCAGGCGCAGCAGGACTTTATCTCCGGCTTCCCCCTGTACCGCACGGGTACAGAAGTCTTGCATAGATTTAAAATTGTACATGTCCAGTTGATTGTCCCAATCCACGGCAGAATATCCAGCATCTCCAAGCTTTTTTAAGATCTTATCCTTCGTTGCCAGACTGTCCAGTGCCTGGCTGCTCCGTGCTTCCCTGTATATTTTTTCATACAGGCCGGCAGCATTTTCTGCCTCACGGAGAATCTCTTTGTCTTCCAGTTTCTTCCGGCCGTCTGGTTTTTCAGTTGTATCGTGCGTATCCACACCGGACTGAATCGGACTGCCTTCCAGGGCCGGCTCCATCTGTCCCTGACAGCCGGATAAGGAAAGTATAAAACCTGCCAATATAAACAGCCCACTTCTGCAGCATTTTTTTATTCTATTCTTTTTCATTATGCCTGCTCCTTTTTGTATCCACCCTGAGTATATCTAACGTGCAAGATTTCAGTTCCCGCCGCTATAGAAAGACCTGCCGCAGTTTAAACCAAATCAGCCTATTTTTTCCTTTTACTTATAGTCCATCCTTGGTATGTAGTCAGGAATCCTGTCTTTTCCGGCCTCCAGGATATGATTGCTCACATACTTCATATGTCCGCTTTCATCAGGCTTCATCGTCACTTCATGTGTAAATGCGGCGTCCTGCCCCTCCAGAATATATACTGCATCCACCACCAATGTCACCGTACCGCCCGGTTCATGCCTGACCTCTACAACCTCAGGTTCCTGTTGCGATTGATGCGACGTATTCCATAGTCCCACAGCCGTCCAGTCATAGCTTTTCTCTTCTTCATGATATCCCGGCATCTGCTGCAGCTTCTCCGCTGATATCGGTAACCAGGATGTTATTACGCTCTCATACAGTGCAGCGGGTACCTTTCCCGGACTCTGCCGGTCATCGTAGACCTGCCCATATTCCATCTCATATAAGGTATCAAATATATCATTGAACACAAGCTTATCCATGGTCTCCTCATCCCATTCCGTCAGGAAAAGATTGCTTGTTTTATATTTTACCGGCTAAATATATTTTCTGCAGTACTCCCTGCACTCCTCTGTAAGGGGCAGTACACGGTACATGCTGTGCATGTCCAGTTCATGGTTTTTGGACTTCGCTTTCTCCAGCATAAGCCAGCCCTTTTCCGTATATCTCCAGTCATACATCCGAACCTTTTCCATATAGGAAATGTTCGCATCCCTGCCTTTTTCCCACGCTGCCGAAGCATAGGTCATCACCAGCTCACCTGCATCAAATTCCAACTGCCTCCACTCAAATGTCCCGCTTTTGGTGACAGTAAAAAACTCCGTTGATACTGACTTTCCCTGCTCTGCCTGCCTCAGCGCTTCATCCAAAGCTTCTGCGCCCTGCATATTAAAGTCATTGGAACTGCATGCCGAAGCATATCCCTGGCCGGCAAGGCAGACTGCCAGCCGGTGCATATCCTCCTCCTTCAGCACAACATTATCTGCACTGCCCTTATCCACACTTTGGTAAATATCACCGCAGCCTGCCACTGCCTGCAGGACCGTCTCACGTATCCTGCTCTTCTCTTCTTCGCCCATCGTAATCAGGACCGGTTCCATATTCTCTGTGCTCTCCCGCTCATCCGGGCGAAGCATCCTTACATCAATCGTCTCTTCCTCCCCAGAATCCGGTTCCCGTTGTGCTTTTCCCATGCCCCAGACCAGCATAATGCCCGCAAAGGCTAATATCACCATTATAAAAATAACTGCTACTGTTCTTTTACTCATGCCGCCTCCTTAATCTTACAATTGTAGGATTTCATAATTTTACACCTCTGTCCTGCAAAAGTCAAGGGCAGCATAAAAGGGAGATTCCAAGATACGCGGCATGGTCTGACAGTAACCATATAATCCCCGCGGCCGGAATCCCCCTTTACACTTTGTTAAATTCAGATACATCGGAGCAGCCGCTCCATCTTATTTACACCCTCCCGCTGTGATGTTATGATTGCCTGCAGGATGGGAACCAGCTCCGGACAGATATCGAAGCGAAGTACATTCTGAGACATTTGAATCGCGCCCTGGTGGTGTGGGATCATTTCACGCATGAAATCAGCATTGATGTTATTGGCTGCACAGGCATTTTCCATTTGGCTGAACATCGTCTGCGTAATCTGCTGAAAGGCATTTTGATATAAGCATATATCCTGCTGTGAATTCTGCACTTTACTGCAGCACTGAAGTATATTCTGCATATTCCCGATGCTTTTTGTCTGTTCTTCTATGATATTTAGGGCAATGTCCTGTAACGGCACGCAAGTGGTATACTGCAGCAGATTATGTGACATTTCAATTGCTGCTCTGTGGTGCGGAATCATCTGAACGATGAAGTTATGCGAAAGACTGTCCGTAAGCGCTGCTCCTGTCATATTCTCAATCATTTCCTCCAATATCCCGTAAAAGCAGCAGAGGTATGATTTTGTAACATTACTGAATCTTTGCTGATCCTGCATAATTTATTCTCCTCTATGATGGCCTGATCTCGTTCACTTATGCTATTTTATGCGTAAGAACACAGTTTGGTTCCGGAGACTCAACATATGTGATTCTGTAAAAATGCTTCAGGAGCCCCAGCCACCGGCATAGCAGACTCCCTTGTGTTTTCCTTCATTATGTTTTAGAATATTCTCAATATGAGGTGATATTATGACAATTCAACAGTTAAAATACATAATTAAAATTGTAGAATGCGGCTCCATTACGGAAGCCGCACGGCAGCTTTTTATTTCGCAGCCCAGTCTGTCTGCTGCCGTGAAAGAACTGGAACAGGAATATGGCATCGAGATATTTTACCGCACGCCTAAAGGGATCTCTTTATCCGCAGACGGCACGGAGTTTCTCTCCTATGCACGGCAGATTATCGAACAAACGGAATTGATGGAATTAAGATATACAGACAGGAAGCCGGCTAAGCAGCTCTGCTCCGTATCCACGCAGCATTATGCCTTTGCAGTCAACGCTTTTGTTAATCTGATTGCGTCTCTGGATGCGGAGGAATATGAATTTACACTGCGTGAGACGAGAACTTATGAGATTATCGAGGATGTAGCCAATTACCGGAGTGAGGTAGGTGTTCTTTATTTCAGTGACTTCAATCAAAAAGTATTGCAGAAGCTGCTCAGGGAAAACCATCTAGAATTTACACCGCTTTTCCATGCCCATCCCCATGTATTTGTCAGCGCTGCCCATCCGCTTGCTAAAGCAGTAGAGGTCACTTTGGAAGACCTGGAGCCCTATCCTTTCCTGACATTTGAACAGGGAACATACAACTCCTTCTATTTTTCGGAAGAGATTCTAAGTACGGAACCCCGCCGGAAAATCATCCATGTCAGCGACAGGGCAACTCTGTTCAACCTGCTGATCGGACTCAACGGCTATACGATCTGTACCGGCGTGCTGAGCAGTGATTTAAACGGTGATCATATCGTTTCTGTCAAATTAAAAACCGGGGAAATCATGCGTGTCGGCCTCATCACAAACAAGAAGGCGCCCTTAAGCTCTGCCTCCAAAAAATATATCGCAGAGTTGAAAAAACTGATCGGGGAATACGGATATCCTGTGTTGCAGTAGCCGCTGTATCTTCTTTCTATGCTGCAAGCACCCGGTGTACCGCTTCATATATCTTTGCGGCTATGTAAGGATTATTCATGGTATACAAATGAATCCCGTCGACGCCCTGTGCCGTCAGATCTATGATCTGGTCTGCCGCGTAGGCGATACCCGCATCGCGCATTGCTTCCGGATTATGCTCGTAGCGCTCCATCATTGCGGTAAACTTGCGGGGCAGATGCACACCGCACAGCGATACCATGCGCTCGATCTGTTTTTTATTGACAACCGGCATGATTCCGGCTTGTATTGGTACATGGATTCCGGCCAGAAAACATCTTTCCCTGAATCTGTAAAAATAATCATTGTCAAAAAACAGCTGTGTGATCAGCTGATCTGCACCGGCATCTACTTTTGTTTTCAGGTTACGGATGTCCGCTGCAATATTTTCTGATTCTGTGTGCCCCTCCGGATAACAGGCCGCTATCACGTTCAAGCTGCAGCGTTCCCGGATGAAAGCGATCAGCTCGCCGGCATACCGGAAGTCTCCGCTCATCTCTCCGTCCTTTGGGATATCGCCCCGAAGAGCCAGTATATTTTCTATCCCTGCCTCCTTAAAATGCCGGATCTGCGATAAGACATCCTCTTTGCTCAGGCCAATACACGGCAGATGCGCCACACTCTCGATGTGGTAATTATTCTTAACGGCCGATGCGATCTCAAGAGTTGCCTTGCAGTTCTCGCTCCCTCCCGCCCCATACGTAACACTGATAAAATCCGGATGCAGCTTCTGCAATTCCTCAAGGGTACTGTATATGGTGTCTACTGCCCCCGTCCGTTTCGGTGGAAAAACCTCAAAAGACAAAACGGTATGTTCTTTAAATATTTCTGTTGTTTTCATGGCTGATTTTCCTTTCCCTAGTAGTGTGAAAAGAGTATAACATGAAAAGAATGTTATCAGGTAATATGCATTTTATATAGATTGGCATAGAAAATAACTATGGTCAATCGTTTTCCGGCTCTTTCCCCGGACTCACAGCAGGATCTCCGCCGTCGTCCCATCCGCCTCAGATGATCTATAAAACAATTTCCAGCCATGCACGCCGGCAATGTCATGACAAAGACTGATGCCAAACCCATGCCGGTCTGTATAAGATGCCGGAGTCCCCTGGCTTCTGTTCATCCACTTCAGCTTCTTTCCACTGACTGCCTGGCCGTCATTCCACACAGTGATTCGGTAAGCATCCGCACTGACTCTCACCTGACTGCCCCCGGCGGCCGCATTCTGGATCAGATTTTCCAGCATACACCGCACCAGTGTCCTGTCGCCCTGCACGAAATCCCGTGTGCATTTCACCTCAATGTATGGATACAGACTCTGAATATCATTTAACATACGGGCCAGATCTATCTTCTGCATCAGAACCCTGCCTTCCCGCACGCCGCCCATAATCAGCAGCTTTTCGACGATATCATTCATTTCCCGCGCACTTTGTTCCATCTGCTGTGCCGCAAAAAAACGATCCTCTTCGCTTAGATTTCCAAGCATCAGGTACTGCGCATACCCCTGGATTCCCGTGAGCGGAGTCCTTAACTCGTGGGCGATCCGGCTGATGGGCCGGTTGATCCTCTTCATCGTAAAGTACAGCATTCCCCCCACAACTGCAGACAGAAGTATCCCCATCCCAGCCATGAAAAGCGCACGCCGCTGCTGATTCTGCTGCAGGGGAGCCATACTTTCCATATATGCAATTTTTGTGACCGATCCCGCATTTTCCAGCCTGTCCTGAATCAGTACATAGGAGATGTTCTGATGCTCGATGATCTGTACAGGTTTATCGTTCGGCAGATCCGCCGGCAAAAGGTCTGCTTTGATTCTCCCATCCTGCTCCACTCTCAGTTTCACACCCGAGAGCATATAACTCCGAAACACCGACGACAGATTGATTCGTGATGTTTCACCTTCATCAGTCTGGATTTCCCGCAGAAAGAGTGCAATTCCCTTTTCTTCTGAAACGGCCCGGGATATCCACTGCTCCAGCTCATTCCTGTAGAGAAGGCCGTGGAGAAGAAGCAGGCTTCCGTAGATAATAAGCAGGAACATCATAAATGTAATCAGAAAGTTTTTCTTCCATAACTGCATGTTATATCTCCAATCGGTAACCGTATTTGAATATGGTCCTGATGTAATCTTCCAGTCCCAGTTTCTGCCGCAGACGCCGGATATGAACGTCCACAGTCCTGTCGTCCCCACAGTAGTCCATCCCCCACGCCAGATCCAAAAGCCGGTTCCTGGACAGTGCGATATTCTTATTCTCCAGGAGCACCTTCAGAAGTTCATATTCCCTGGTTGTCAGCTCCACCGGTATCCCGTCTTTTCTGGCCACGGCCTGCGCCGTATCTACTTCCACACTGCCCAGCCGGTAATATGTCTGTTCCTTGTGCCGGCGTCTCAGAGCAGCCTGGATTCTGGCTACAAGCTCCTCTACTGCAAAGGGCTTTACAATATAATCTTCTGCCCCGCCGTTGAGCCCTCTCACCCGGTCTTCAATCTCTCCCCTGGCAGTCACGCAGATCACCGGAATTTGTTTCCAGTGCTTCAGTAGTTCAAATCCGCTGATGTCAGGCAGGTTCATATCCAGCAGAATCAAGTCCGGTGCCTTCTGCTCCACGGCCTTTAAGGCCTCCCGTCCGTCATGGACAGGAAGCCCCCTGTGACCGGTCATCCGGACGGTTCGCCTGATTAGTTCATTAATACTCTTATCATCCTCAACAATCAAAATATCTGCCATTGATGTCCCTCTTCTCATTTTGTTATGATATATCTGTGTCATTAAGGCAGCGCTCTTATTTGGGATGATCCGATGTATTATAGGCCCTGATTCCGATCTCAATCAGATCTTCTTCGGAAAGATTCGAGACAACTGCGGTATCTCCGTTAATACTTTTTTCACGGCAGAACTGCTCAATCACTTTTTCAGCTCCGGTAAATGCATAAATATCCCCGATATAGGCTTCCAGCGACCACTGTGTCGTACCGTCCGCCTTTTTCTCTGCATGTTTCGCATACAGCGGACAGTCTCCGATATTCTTCAAAAGCCAGAGCGCTTCCTCATAATTCGTCATCTCCCGGGTAACCTCACCCATAGTCAGCGTCTCGAAATCCTTGCCGAACTTCTCGCAGGTTTTCTTCCCGAGATCTGCATCTTCCACATGGTCTCGATACAGATCCGTATCCTTCCATCCAGGTGAATATGTAATTTCTCCCTCCATCAAATTCTCCTCGACTTCCTTCGATGCAGCCTTCACCACGTCCTTTTCTGCCATGGAATTAGACCAGCCGATCCCTGCACCCAGCGCAGCCGTCATACAGATCACAAGCCCTGCTGCCATCAGTGCAACTTTGTACCTGCTCCATTTTTCCTTCATAGATCTACTCTCCTTTCTGCTTATTATAACTTCCTATTGCGTAATGCGTAAAGAGGAACTCCCCTTACAAAACAATCATACTCTCCACATATTGCAGACTTATTACAGGGGCAGGGGAAAGTTTATAAAATAAAAAGAGCCGTTGGCAGACAGGCGGGGGCTTGTCCGTCAACGGCGTTAGGCACATACAAATTATTTTCTGCTTATGATGTTACTGTTCACACCCTACGGGCGTGCACAGTAACGGCATCTGCCCATTTAAAGTCGCCTACGGCGAGGTGCAGATGCCCCGAGACCATCACTTCACCGGCTCTTCCTTTATCTGCGAAATGCTTATGGAAATCAGGCCTTCATATCTGGCGTTTTTTAGTCCGCTCTTCCTGTACCCAGCACAAAATTCCCATTCTCATCCGATAACCAGAACCGGGAATTCTCTTTCATATATACATTAATCATGTCCCGGACTTTATTTTTAGAAATGCTCAGCATAATATATCCGATTCTTACATTCAGGGAAAATGCTTTTACCGGATAAAACATACTGGATCTGATTGTTCAAAATCATCATACGGTTATTTATAAACCAAAAACATAAAAAAATGATCACGCCCATAAGGATGCTTTATTTGAGGATTTATTGACAACTCATTTTATTTTTGGTACACAGAGCGCAAGTTCTGATATGTAAACTTCATTTTTTCCTGCAGACTGCTGTACTGGAAAGGCAGATCCTTTGTGATTGTTTCACCGGAAAATAATTCATTATCCGCTTCGGTAAGCGGGAATGGCAGGGGCATGTTCTTTTCTGTGATCTCTTTGAGCGGCACTTCCTCTACTGTAAACGGCAGATCGCTGATGTCTCTGAGCAGCTGGATGAATGAATGATAATCCAGCACTTCCGGGGCGCTCAAGATATACGCCTGATTCGCCGCCTTCTCTTCTTCTATACAGCTTACAATCGCATTTGCCACGTCTTTTACAAAGACCATCTGGAACTTACCCGAAGTTTCTTTCGGCACCGGGAGAGGCGTTCCCTCAATTATCTTCTTAATATAATAGGATTCCCTTGGCGCATAGTTGAATGGGCCGTAGATAAATGTGGGACGCAGGACTACATATTCAGCCTCATGCTGCCTCGCGCTTACAAATAATTCCTTTTCTAAGAGCATTTTGTTGTATGTATAGCTTTGTACCTGGTCTGCTCCTCCTTCGCTCATCATTGGGGACTCTTCATTCCTTATTCCTGCTGTCTTCTCATGTACATCTGCAGTACTGATATAGATATATCTATGGGCGCTGCACGGCAGGTAATTCCACAAGTTCTCAATATCTCCCGGCGCATATGCGCAAAAATCCACCACCGCATCATATTCTTTTTCCAGCGGAAGTTTGGACAGCGTCTGATAGTCATGCCTGTCACACGCATATTCTGTTACATTCTCATAGGACTTCACGGAGAATCTTCCCCTGTTCACCACCGTCAACTCATACCCTCGCTGAGATGCCACCATTACAAATACTCTTCCTGCAAAATAACTCCCGCCTAACACTAAAATCTTTTTATTCATTGTCTTCCCTCCTCTAAGAATAGTTGATTCGTTATTCCGTGTTATTAATATTCACCTTTTTTATATGGCTTATCACAATATACAATAATATCCCCAAAAGTGCTACCAATGAGATGATACTGGAAATCTTCTGCAGTGCAGTCCCATCGTACTCTATCCGTACTTCCCCTTCTTTCCCCTCTGTATTGTGCACACGAACAAGCGAATTATCTGATTTATCCAGCATAAGCCGGACTGAGGAACCGTCCCCGCAAGAGAGCCATGCTTCATAGCCTTTATAGTACATCAGGGGAAGTATATACGTATGTGCATCATCCTCTGTAGTGAAATAATAGTATTTTCCTTCATGCCTCAGCTTCTGGTTCGTTAGTTCTTCATCTGCTTTGACCGTCTTACCCGCCGTCAAACCGGTGACATCCGGGTCAAGCCCCTGTGGCAGCCATTCTCCTGCGCCCACATAACCCGTATTCTCCTCCAGATAGGCGGCATCAATCTGCTTAGACTCTTCACTGCTTATAATCGTTGCATTCTGCACAATTCCCCCGAGCACGGAACCTGCGATCACAAATACTAAAACTGCTTTGCGCCCTTTCACTCCCGTCGGGAAATTCTTTACTAATATCATCGTAATTCCTACGATAAGAAAAAATAACGCGTAGGGATAAAAACGATAAGGAAATTGTATCATATTAAGAATGGTATCATTCAGCTTTTCCCACGGAAATAACGGTGTTGTCAGTAAAAACATCCCGCATCCCCCAACAAAAAAAGCTGCTGTCCATTTATTCTTCGGTTTCTTCAAAAAAAGGCATACAATGAGGAGAATCAGAATCGGAATTCCAATTCCTACGTATGCAATGTGGGAGAAGTATCCTGTAACCCTAAAAAATGTAGAAAAGGGCTGTACATAATCTCCGACCTTCGCCCATGGAGTCATGTATTGAAATGTTCCCGAAATCATCTGCTCTAACATGGGAAACGTAAAGTATGCGGTACAAAGAATCACTGCTCCCGCCGTAACAAATAGTCTCCGCATACGTTCCATATCTAATAAAAAGAGATTCTCCCTGCGCACAAAAAGCATTCTGACAAATATAAGAACCGTAAGTATCACGCCGATGAAGGTCATAATTGTATGTGAAAGAAGCAGCCCCGCAAACCCGATTCCCATGAGCCATGTTTTTCTTCCTCCATATACAAAAAAATCATAAATTCCTGCAATCAAGACCGGGATAAATATAAATGCGAGATATTCACTCAGCCCGACCCGATGGCACAGATCTGCCAGGTAAAACTGGGACAGCATCAGCATAAAGGCTGCCGCAATTGAAAATTCCCGGTCCCGGCAAATGTATTTTATAGAAAAGTAACTTGTCAGTGATGTCCCAGCTGTCAGGCACAGCGCGAATATTTTCCATACTGCTAAGGGGGGAACCGATAGTATTCTGAGTAAAGCTGGAAAAATCAGGAAAATATCCGGATAAAATAACGGGCTTCCATAGCCGTATCCATTGAAGAATCTTTCATAGATACGGACAGGGAACACCCCTTCCAGTAATGCATCTTTTACCGCTTCAATCCGCAGCATGTGGTACATTAGATCCGGGAAATACCCGCACAAGCCTTTTTGCAGATATGGAAAGCCGGTGACCGCTGCGATTGTGATAATCATAAGGGCAACCTTCTGCTTATGAAACTGTTTTGTCTTTTGCGAGCATTTTCCCATCGTGTATCCGCCTTCCGCTCAATCCCTTACTTCAAAATGACGCTGCCCGCTCTAGAGCAACCGCACTAAATATATCATCTGTCCAGTTCCTTATCGGAGCCACTGTAAGCAATATCTTCCCCTACATCGGCGCTAAGATTGTCAACGGCCACAAACGCCCTGCCTTTCCACCACTCATTGAGAGCGGTGCGGTCAATTCTGCCCTTTTTTACGGCAATACCAACCGGAACATGAGCCGGTGCGTATATTTCACCAATGGCGGAAACAGAAGCAGAAGCATTGTCAAGCTCAATCTCCGCAACGGGTATATTTTTGTGCATCAGGATGTATTTTTGGTATAAACTGTCCGCCATTTCATCATCTCAAATCTTATTCTTATTATTCTACCAAACCGGATGTTCTAAAACAAGAGAATTGTATGAATTTAGAAAGCCGGTTTTCGAGTTTTTTATCCATTTTATAACATTTTTGTTATTACTTCCCATATAGATTGTAAAAGAATCCACATAGTCCGAATTGAAAGTGCCTATTATGTCTGTTATAATCGAAAAGTATGAAAAAGCCGAAAACGGCAAGGAGGAACTTATATGAAAGTCATTGAAGGTTATATGCCTTATCTAGGGTATCAGACTTATTACCGCATTGTTGGGGAATGCAAAGGTAATAAGAAACCGCTTGTTTTACTGCACGGCGGACCCGGATCCACACACAACTATTTTGAGGTGCTGGACAGGCTTGCGGAGGAGGGACGCGCCATCATCTCCTACGATCAGATTGGCTGCGGCAATTCTTATGTGGACGGCCATCCTGAGTTATGGTGTTCCGAGACATGGGACAACGAGCTGATTGAACTGAGAAAGCATCTCGGTTTGGACGAACTGCATCTGCTCGGACAATCCTGGGGAGGCATGCTTGCAATTGAATATCTCTGTGATTACAAACCTAAGGGGATAAAGTCGGTCATTCTCTCCAGCACGCTGCCTGCCGCAGAGCTGTGGGCTCACGAACAGCACCGTATGATCAGGTTTATGTCGCAGGAAGATCAGGATGCTATTGCAAAAGCGGAAGTAACCGGGGATTTTGATGATCCGGCTTATCTTGCCGCGAATGACAGATTTATGCTGCTTCACTGTGCGGGAGCCGTAACTGAAGATTCACCGGAATGCCTGCGCCGTCCGAAAAAATCCGGAACCGAGGCTTATGTGGCAGGCTGGGGACCGAATGAATACAACCCGACCGGCAGCCTGGGCGGATGGGAATACAGGGATAAGATTGTAGATATGAGGGAACCTGCACTGATAATCAGCGGTACAAATGACCTTTGCACACCGCTTGTAGCCAAAACCATGTATGATCTGATCCCGAATTCACGTTGGGAATTATTTGACGGATGCAGGCATATGTGCTTTGTGGAAGAAAATGAGAAGTACTGTACACTCCTGAATGAGTGGATGGATCAGTACGATTCATAGGGCGGCTTCTCAGATGACAGGCGAAAGAATTTGTAACAGTTCAGACAATTCTGAACTGTTACAAGAATTTCACTTCTACTTTGCAATATAGATACCGCCCGCTCCAAGCGCGCTTTCGTGTATAAATATCCCTCCGTTCTTCTCCATCCGGAAACGTTTAACAAACCAGTCGCATTTGCATAGAAAAAGATAATAAATGTTCAGCCCGCATCCATGAAGCGACTCAAAATTTCCCTGCCCTTTGGATATAATCATATCAGCACCGTGAATCAGCCGGGAGGCCTCATCGCTGATATCAGAAAGGGATGTTCCCGGGATATCAGTTCCATTTCCTATTACGGGCACGATATCTGTCAGGCCGGTCTCTTTTGCGTCCTCAACAGTTGCATCATTGATTACCGCCTCTCCTCTTACAATTGCTGTAATCCGAAGAGCCGGGTACTGCTTCTTCAAAAATTCGATCAGCAGCTTATCCAATACGATCTCACCGCAGTTATCGGTCAGATATACCAGGCTGCCGCCTTTCTCCAAATCCCTTTCAAAGCGTTTTAGCGTATCCTTATCTACCTCTTTTTTACCCGCCTCACGCACCAGCATATCCAGAACTGAGTCTTCAACTTCCCGCAGGGCGCCAAAGTCTATGTAATTTCCTGTTCTTGCAAATGAAAGGGCACAGGAAAGCGGATCCTGGGCGGCTTCGATTTCTTTCCTGATACCCTCCTCCGCCAGCTGCATTTTCTTGTTAAAGGAATGCTTAATTGTGCTGTAATCCACACTTTCCCCAAAGTATTTTTCATATGCCTTCTGTACGCAAGCCGACAAAACGGGTGTCGTGTCCTCTTCCCTGCTGTTGCCAATTATGCGGAGGACTTCCTTCAGATATGCTGATTTTATCTGCTCATCCTCAAAATCCTTTATGTTTTCCGACTGTTTATCCACCATGCACTGGATACATGCTGCACTTATCCTCATTCTTTTCCACCTCCTTATAATTGAACCGGCAGCCTGTCTCCAAGCTGCCGATTATCCCTCTTTTACCATTCACAGTCAAACCTGTAAACAATAACTATGGATTCTCACTATTCACATTATAGGTGTTTTTTCCCAATAGTGCAACCTTTCTGACTGCTAAGCAGATTACAATCGTGATCAGCATATCCGGCAGCGTATTGCCCACGGGCATATCTACATGCATCAGCCCTCTGTAAGCCAGAAATCCGATCACCCATATAACCAGATTCGGCACATTTGCTGCTTTGCTGCTCTCGTCCTTTTTCAACAGGAAGAAATCTGCTATCTGGATGGCGATCATTGGGGCAAAAACAGAACCGATCAGGTAGAGGAAATCTGTGATATCATCCATGGGGAATGCAATTGCCGCCACGGTTCCAACTACTGTTACCACGATTCCCACCTGCTTTGGGCTGATTCCTTTGATAATAGATTCACTGGATACACCCGCAGAGTATGCATCCAAAAACGTGGTTGTAACTGTAGAAAAAATAATGATCAGAAGCCCGGCAATGCCCAGCCCCGCCTTCACCATGATGGAGGCAATATTTCCTTCACCGGTAAAGATGGCGGCTCCCATACCTATGGTATACATCCAGCAGCTTACGATCCCATAGACAATGGCGCTGACCGCGGTTGCTTTCACCGGCTTTGCCGCCTCACGTGTATAGTCGCTGATCAGCGGCAGCCAGGACAGCGGCATGGCAACGGATAGCTCTACCGCCGCTCCAAAGGTCATCCCCTCCGGACTGATCATTCCGGGGGCTCCGCCTCCAAAGAAAATCACCTTGCACAAAATCAGGGTCAGGATAAACAGGGCTGTCATTGCCACTGTATTAATCTTTCCAAGATTTGTTATCCCGATTGCGATCCAAAGAATAATCAGTGCTCCAATCACAAGGCACCATACCCAGGCGCCTGTCTTCACAACACCATTGGCGGCCAGAGCTCCGTCATATATCATGATGGATGTCCAGCCCACCAACTGGAGCACATTCAGGATCGAAAACAAAAGGCTTCCCTTCTGTCCAAAGCTCATCTTAACGGTTTCCATCGAACTTTTTCTGGTCTTAGCACCAATCAGGCCGGCCAGGAAAAGCATGGTACAGCCAATGACGTGGCCCAGTATAATGGCGAGCACTCCCTTAGAAAACCCCAGAGGGGCCAGGTAGGTCCCCGTCAGGATCTCAGCAATAGAAACCCCTGCGCCAAACCAGATCAATCCGTTTTCAAAAATAGATGTTCGTTTTGTTTTCATGTTTAGCCCACCTCCATTTCTGCTTCAGGTGCCTCCGCCGTAAAGCTGCCATATATTGCAAATCCATGATTCATCGGCCCGCTGCCCTGCCCCAGATCCAGCATGGCCCCCAGGGCACCGGATATATAATCTTTTGCGCGTTCTACTGCCTGCTCCATCGGAAATCCTTTTGCCAAATTGGAGGCAATGGCGCTGGAAAGCGTGCATCCGGTGCCGTGTGTGTTCGGATTTTCAATCCGTTTACCATAAAACCAGTGAGCACGTCCTCTGCTGTGTAATAAATCATTCGCGTCGTTTAACTCGTGACCGCCTTTTAAGAGCACCGCACACCGATATCGGGTACTGATTGCTGCGGCAGCTTTTTCCATGTCCTCTTCTGACAAAATCTGCATGCCGGAAAGGACCTCTGCCTCTGGTATATTAGGCGTGATTACCTCTGCCAGAGGAATCAGTTTCTCTTTTAGTGTCTGCACAGCGTCTTCGCTGATCAGCCTGGAACCGCTCGTGGCTACCATAACCGGGTCCAGAACAACATGTTCTGCCCGATACTCAAGCAGCTTGCCGGCAATGGCCTCTATGAGCGGAGATGATGATACCATCCCTATTTTTACTGCATCCGGCCGGATATCTGTAAAAATACAGTCCATCTGCTCCTTTAAAAATTCTGGTGTTACTTCCATAATTCCTGTTACGCCGGTCGTATTCTGAGCGGTAAGAGCGGTAATTGCACTCATGGCGTACACGCCATTTGCTGTCATCGTCTTAATATCTGCCTGGATGCCGGCGCCTCCGCTGGAATCACTTCCAGCGATTGTTAATGCTGTTCTCATAATCTTTCGTTTCCTTTCTTTATGTCTGCATTAATTTTATAGAGCGGCAGAGAGTGGTGCCCCCGGTCTGCCGCTGGGTCTGTTGATTTTAATAACTTATGATCTGGCTGAATTCAGTTACTGTTCAGACCGTAACGTGCACTTTGCTGCGCAGGTACTGAATTCCTTAAATGTTTTCAAATAATAATCGGCTGTTTCTCTGATTTCCTTCTCCTGTCCGGCACTATATCTGTCGAAAACGGCAGCAGTTTGAAAGCCTGCTTTTCCTGCCGTTTTCAGGGCATGCAGAACATCTTCGAAAACCAGGATATCTGCAGGCGCTGCCTGCAGCCTGCGTGCCGCTTCCAGGAAAATATCCGGTTTTGTCTTATCTGTATGCATCTCCGAACAGGTCAGGATCTCCTGAAAATAGGACAGAATTCCATGTCTTGTGAACGCTGCTTCTACATTCACGCGGTCACTGGAAGTCACAACAATCATAGGAATCTTCTGCCTTTTCAGTTCTTCCAGACATTCCGCCACGCCTTCTTTGAGAGGGGCTTCGCAGCTGTAGAACCCGTACAGCATTTTATTGATCCCTTCCATGGCCTGCCGGATATCCAGCTGCAGCCCATAGTGTTCAATCAGATATTGCGTTCCCTGCCTTGTACTCATCGTGTTCAGGATTCTGCTCAGTCCCGGCTCTGGTTTCACACCCATGGATTCCAGATATCTCTCGCTGAGATTCTCCCAGATTTCCATGGAGTCCAGAAGTGTTCCGTCTACATCAAATACTGCCCCCTGTATCTGCCTCATCTTTTCTGCTGCAGCCCGGATACAGCTGCGTCCTCAAAAGGCGCCTTTAGCATCTTTTCCGTTAATTCCTTCAGTTCCCGCGCCGCTTCTTTAATATCCTGCTGTGCAAAGAGTGCGCTGATGACCGCAATACCGCAAATACCGCTGCCGGCAAGCTCCATGACATTGCCCGCCCCAATGCCGCCGATTGCGATAACCGGAATATTCACTGCCCCACAGATTGCCTTGACCGTCTCCATATCCACTTCTATCGCGTCCGACTTCGAGCCGGTCGGAAAGACAGCCCCGACCCCCAGGTAATCGGCCCCGTGTTCCTGGGCCAGAAGGGCTTGCTCTACCGTCTGGGCGGATACGCCGATGATCTTATCTTCTCCCAGCCTCCTGCGCACATCTCCCGCTTCCATATCGCTCTGGCCTACATGCACACCGTCCGCATCCACGGCCAGGGCAATCTCCACACTGTCATTGATGACAAAAGGAACCTGATACTTTTTACACAGAGCTTTGATCTCTCTGGCTTCCTCCAGAAAGGCCTCCGTCTCCAGCTCCTTTTCCCTCAGCTGGATAAATGTAGCGCCGCCTTCCAGAGCATCCCGCACCTGCTGGTAAAGTGTGGACTCTCCCAGCCAGCTTCTGTCTGTTACTGCATACAAGAGCAGCTCTTCTTTAGCGCACTTCATAGTTTGCACCTCTTTCCAGTTCTTCACCCGTCATATTATAAATGGCATCTATAATACGGTTCCTGTAGGTTGCATTTCCATCCCCGTCCTGCATCCGTGCAAATCCGCTCTCCCCTGCAAGCCCCATAGCGCAGACTGCAGCCGCTGCCGCTTCCAGCTTATGATTCGGATTCGCCGTGATAAAGGCGGTCATCATACCGGACAGCTGGCATCCTGTTCCCGTAATCCTTCCCATCTCGGGACGCCCGTTGCGGATCACATAGCAGGTTTCTCCGTCGCTGACCAAATCAATGGCCCCGGTCACGGCTGCAATGCTGCCGCAGCTTTTTGAAAAGGCTTTTACGAAGGCTGCCGCCTGCTCCAGGTTCTCCTCCGTCACTGCATCCGCCACATCGGCATCCACGCCCTTTGTCGTACCGCTCCCCTGAGCCAGTGTCTTGATTTCCGAAATATTTCCCCGGATTACATCGAATTTTATCTTTGCCATCAGTTCCTTCGCCGTGCCGGTCCTAAGGCCGCTGGCCCCTGCGCCCACGGGATCCAGAAGCACGGTGTGCCCCAGCTCATTGGCCTTCTCCCCCGCCAGGAACATACTGCGGATGCTCCGCTGGTTCAGTGTCCCGATGTTGATATTGAGTCCGCCGCAGATTGAAGTGATATCCACCACATCCTCCGGCTCATCCGACATAATCGGGCTGCCGCCGCATGCAAGCAGGATGTTCGCCACATCATTTACTGTCACATAATTGGTAATATTATGCACCAGCGGCGACTTTTCTCTAACTTTGTCAAAACATTCTCTCATCATGGTACCTACCTCCTGTGTATCGTTATTTTGAATGTAAAAATGCGGATACACCAAAATAAGGCATATCCGCATAAAATGCAGTTCAATGTATCCCTACGTTGGCATTATCCAAATCAGGTTATGGGTCTAAGCAATACAGCTTACTCTCAGCCTGCTTCATGCAAGCTCCCCTTTCCAGGTTTTACAGTAATCATTATACTCTATTCTCAAAGAATTTCAACTATAACTTTAAAAAAATCGGGAGTTAGTCGGCTAGGTTTAGACTTGTCGACGGATGGGGACGCTTTATGACAGGGAGGCCGGGAAGGTGCTGGGGCTGTATATGCCGTTGCGATATGCACCCATGCTGCTAAGTGATTCTAGAACAGCCGATGCCGGATAGGCGGGTACGCTGAACACATCACGGGAAATCTGATGATTTCCCGCGCTGGGTTCAGCAAAAACTTGATTTGGTGATCAAGTTTTTCCCCGCCTATCCGGCATCGGCTGTTCAAGAATCACTAAGCGCACTCCAGCATTTCGCAACGGCAT
>NZ_WKZK01000025.1:0-61685 GCF_009680135.1 Eubacterium sp. BIOML-A2 | reverse complement strand
TGTTCCTTGTAACTTGTCCACCATATCAGTTCATTATAAAAATCTTAGATTTTTGTCTTGACAACTGAGCCACTATAGAATTCATCCTGATGGAGCCCATCTGTGCCGACATACACTTCAACCGTATGAACTTCAACTGTCCAGGAAGCCGGTTCGTAACGCAGACGCTTATAAGATTCATCCGGCATACGCTTGTAGTTTCCGTCACCATACATCTCGTTAAGTTTTTCTTGCGAGACACTGTGAAGAATCTTTTCTTCCGGAAATCCAGACAAATCCGCATCCCGCTTACCGCGCTGCTTTTTCTGTTTTAGGATTGTCGCAAGGACTTCTTCTATCGTTAATTCTTCCGTAGTATCTTCCGCAAGTGCTTCGGCTTCATTGAACAGCGATAGTTGTCCGCTGACTGCATCCAGTGTTTCCGTATGGCGTCCAAAGCGCTGTTGGTTTGCAATACGTATCTGCTCGATAAGTTTCTCCAAGTTATCATTCATCTGTGTTAACTGATCCTGCATAGACAACACAAGGAGCATCAGATCTTTTTTGTTTAGCTTATTCAATTGTTCCACGGTATATTTTTCAGCCATAAGTTCGCTCTCCTAATTGTCTTTATTATACCGCGGATAGCGTATTTATGCCACTTTCGGCACTTTGGCACTTCGTCATAATGCCTATGGTTTACACGCTTTATACCTCTTATACAAGGATAGAAATATAGAGTTTTCAATGTTCAAAAGTGCCTTGTTTCAGGCGTATATGCCGCAATACTGACAGCTTTACGGCAAGTTTTGGGATTCCAAAGTTACAGCAAAAACCGAAGGTTTAAATTTCTCTGTTTTGCACAACAAAAAATTTATAACACATGCTTTGGATGGACCTCTTTGATCTTTGGAACAATCGGATTCAAGCCCTGCATCAGCATCTGGTACTGATCTCTAGTCAGTTCCGCCGCTTCCTCGGGCGTGCGCGGCCAGCTGAATGAGCCATCTTCCAAACGCTTATACAAAAGTAAAAACCCGGTTCCCTCCCAAAGCAGGCCTTTAATCCTGTCCGTTCGGCACCCACAGAACAGGAAAAGCACATCCTTCTCAAAAGGATTTAAATCATACTTTGTGCCGATTAATTGTGCCAGACCATCAATTCCTTTTCGAAGATCAGTTCTTCCGCAGGCCAATATGATGCGTTTCACGCCGGCTGCTTCAGCTAACATGGATAACAACCTCCAACATCTGTTTTAGAAGTTCAGGAGAAACAGTGTTTGATAATCCTATCGTCAACTTCCCGGTGCGGATGATTGCATCTGCTTGAAATGACTGCCCGAAAGATTCAGAAGCTCCCTGTGGTTGAACTGGTAATTCTGCAGATGTAACAGTGCCTTCCTGACTGGTAGCCGGTAGGTTGATTGAAGACATTTGCTCATATGCTTCCTTGCGTATTTTGCGAAGCCAGTAGTAGTAGCTCTTTTCGCTGATGTCATGATCCATCATCCACTGTTTGGCAGTCTGTCCTTCCGGTCGCTGTTGACATTGCTCAATAATTGATTTCCAATTAGCAAGCCTTACTTCATGAGTGGTTTTATCCATAGTATTTACCTCCACTTGAAAAAACTAGTTAGTTTTTTGCATTTTTTCAAGTGTGCCATAAAACTCATCAGAAAGAAAGGCGGATGGTTTGACGTTTACCGATGTTACCTTATCTGGCATTACACAGTCTACGGTGGAAAATATCATGTCTGGAAAGACAAAAAATCCCAAACTGAAAACCTTGCATAAGCTGGCTCTCGGTTTGGGAATGACTGTATCTGAATTATTAGATTTTCCGGAAATGAATGAAACCATATTTGAGGACGAATAAAAACTTATATGATATTTTTATTATTATTAATCGTAATATTTCTTATTTATACAACACTTTTTAAACTTTTTTCCACTTCCACATGGACAAGGATCATTTCTTCCAACTTTTCTTTTGTCAACCAAATTATTTCTAGCAAATTTTGAATCAGCCCATGCAATAAGAAACTTCCCTATCTTCTCATGTGTTAACTTCGCCCAAAGATTTGAAGGAATACCACCATCTTTAAGACTTGTTTCGCCATCAAGATTATAATCCACAAAACATATAAAGTTATCATTACTGGGAAATAATTCTTTGCTCTTCCTCCCATCTTCCCTATATATGTTTAGATATACAGAATCTGCTTCCATAGTTCCATGTTTAATAATATCTTTCGGGTCTGCAATATTTTTAAGATTAGACACCCATAAAACTGCTTCATTAATTATTTTAATAATATCTTCTCTTTTACTTGTGTTGCCGATAAAAACATGTGCTCTGAATCTTTTTTTATTCTCCAAACTACAATCTTCAACACTTCTAATTTTATATGATTCACTATTATATTGTGGATATTTATAATATTTTATTTCTTCTAAATCAATTTGCTCTTTTGATGGTTCAAATAAAACCTCATCACCTCTTTTTAACATATTTTCTACTGCATTAGGAAATGCGTCTTTGTTACCTTTAACAATCGCTTCAATGTCTTTCTTTATAAAGCGCATCCAACTTGCTTTTAAACGAATATTATGAATTCCAATCCAAAATTGCTTATATTCTGGATACACTTCATATATTTGTATTGCTAATAGTAATGCTGATTGTCTACAATACTTTCTATCAATTACATCAAAGTCAAATTCTGCATTAATTTGTATTGGATTCTGGGACTCTGATATCCCCCTACATCTAATACCTGGAACATTCAATTTTTGTGCAAACATTATATAAGAGACATAAGTATTTTTTCTAAATTTTATATCTGATTTTTGATTATCCGCATAAACACTATACTTTCAAACATTTTGAAGTATAGAAAACTATTCATTTTACCACGAATTTACCACGATTGAATGAGCCTTGATATGACACAAAAACAACATGGGAGATAGCACAAATATCTGTGTATCTCCCGTTTTTCATTCATGTAGTATGATTATTTTACTCTGATTTCAAATTTCAAGATTGCTTTCATCATTTCTGTATGGATTTGACCTTTTAATTCTTCATCAACCTGCATAATGATTTTACCACTTTCAGAGTGGTAAAACGGACGCAAGCATAATTTACATATATAAGCGTCATAAAACTTCAAAATCTCTCTTATGGCAGTTTCATTTCCAGCAGACGCTTGACATATTACTTTTAATGTAGGGTAGCCATATTCTTTTTTCATTGGTTCAATTCCTTTCTTTCAATACTGTTTTTAGTTTCTTCAATCCGTTACTTCTTCTGCGATAAATAGCAGAACGTGATACATGATATAATTCGGCTATTTCTTGGTCGCTCATACTTTGAAAATAGCGTAATAGAATTACATCACGCTCTTTATTCGATAACTTATATAAAGCAACAGCAAGTTTCTCATTTGATATTTGAATTGTAAAATTCAAGACTTCAAACGAAATGTAATCACAAGAATAGTTATCCTTAGTTACACATTCAACATTTTTCGTATCTGATAATTCACAGAATAAAACTTCACGCTTAGAACGTCTTGCAAACTGTCTGTTTCTGTTTTTTACTGTGCATTTAATAACAGTCATCATCAAAGCATTAAACTGTATTCTAACGATATGCTCGAAAGAAGATGGGTTCATAATCTCACCTCCTTTCCGCATACGCTGAAATATATAAACGGAGATACCGTCTATATCTTTGGAAAATACAAAAAGAAGAACAAGAAAAAAGTCCGTACAAAATATACCGTCTGTACGAACTTTTAATATTGTAAAATATTTAGTTGTTGATAAAATGCTGTTAGGTAGTGCATAATCGTATAAGATTATTCCTAAAACTTTCCACAGCAGTTACTTTCAATGCTTTTATATCTTGCTTTTTTAGTCCTATCATAAAGTTTTCCATATAACCGCTTAATAATTTGATTACTTGTTAAAATAGTTATAATGCAGGCGACTATGTGACTGATTAAAATCGCTATCCAAACACCATTTAAATTTTCTGCCAGCCAAGATAATAGATAGGCAAAAGGAATACGAATAATAATATAGTAGAATATCATTAGTATCATACTTTTTGTTGGTTTTCCTATACCATTTAAAGTACCTAAGTAGCAACTAGTAATAGTGTAAAGAACATAACCGATACTAACAATTAAAAAATAATGGCTGACAACATTTGTTACAGCTACGTTGGAAACAAACAATTTTGCCAACTGTTTAGAGAAGAAAATAACAACTGCTGATAATACACTTGAAACAACAATACCATATTTTAACGCCAATTTCAGATAATTCTTTGCTCTGTCGATACGTTGTGCTCCAATACATTGCCCTACGATTGAAGTCAACACCATATTAAGAGCCATAGCAGGATAAAATAATATCATTTCTAATTTTCCAGCAACTCCGTAGCCAGCAATAGCAGAAATACTATAAGTACTAACAATAGCAGTTAAAAATGTTGTACTAATAGCAGGAATACTTTGTTGAATGACAGACGGCACAGCATTTTTTACAAACGGCATAATCTCTTTTGTATCAAAATCAGATAGTGAAAGGTTAAATAATTTTTTACGATAAATATAAATGCACATAAACGCCAAACAAATAATCTGTGATATTAAGGTTGCGATTGCCGCTCCGTGAAATCCAATTATGTTAATGAAAATAGGATCTAAAATAGCATTCAATAAAGTAGACACAAGCATTGCAACTGCTTGAAACATAGTATTGCCAAAACTTCTTAAAATGGCTGTAAAGTATAAATACAAATAAACTGCTACATATCCCAAAGCATATATAGATAAGTAATTTTTTGCCATATCAAAAATTTCAGTCGGTGTATTTAAAACTATCAAAATAGGCTCTAAAAAAATCTCCAACACAATTGTCATAAACACTGAAAGAATTATAGATACAAAAAAAGAAGTAACTATAATATTCTTTTTCTTTTGCTCATTTTTCGCACCAATTACCTGTGATAATAGAATGGCTAACCCGTTTGTTGCTCCCATACCAATTGAAGTTAAGATTAAAATAATAGGTGTCGAGTTTGTTAACGCTGCGTATGCCTGCTCACCTAACAAATTTCCAATCCAAAGACTGTCTACGAGATTATATGCCATATTTAAAAACATAGCTATTATCATAGGAACAGTCATTTCAAGTAAACATTTTTTTGTGTTTCCGTTTACAAAATCAATATTTTTGTTCATTTTAATTCCTCCTATTGAATGAAAATTATTCATTTAATTTATTTAAATATTCCCTGCCTTTTGGCAGGGGAAGATTTAAAGCCTAAACAAGTCCCTAAAAAATGCCTTTATCCGTGAACTCTTTTCTTTAATTGATATATCGGTATTTAAAATAATTCCTAGTTGTCCATATATGCAAAAACTGGCATACATTTCAACATCATTGACTTGTATTTCATTTGTGTAATTTGCTCTTTCAATAATTTCAGATACAATAGGAAAAAGTTTTTCACATACATTCAATGTTAATAAATTATGGAAATTTTTATTTTGGTTATTATGAAAAACTGGATAATATGTATCATCTTCTTGTTCTGCAAAAAGTATCATCTTCCGCAAAATATCTTTTAAACTATCCTTTTTTATATTTATATTTTTTGTCATATTGGCGACTAAAATATTTGAATATTCATTGATAGCAGACTGAAAAAGTACATCTTTTGATGGGAAATATCTATAACATAATCCTTGTGCTATTCCAATTTCTTTTGCTATGTCTGATATTGAAGTTTTTTCAAACCCATTTACACTAAATAATTTAATGGCTGTTTCTAAAATTTCTTGTTTACGTTCCTCTGGTTCTTTTGAAATACGCATTGTTTTCTTTCCTTTCTTGCGGTTTAATTATTGTATGCTATAATTAAACAAGATCTTGTGCCAAAAGATTTCCATTCAATTTCGTGGAAGTCTTTTGATAATAATAACAACATTTCCTTTTTTGAATAAATCTTTACATCTCCACTATTGCTGTGTTTCATATAGTAATTCATTATCTGTCTTGCTCCGATTGGTTGCCAACAATCACCGATAATGAAAACTCCATTTTGCTTTAAACACCTAGACACTTCTTTCTCTACAATATCTGGTTGTGGATAATGATGAAATGAGTCATTACATACAATGGCGTCAAAAGAACTATCTTCAAAAGGTAATCTCTCAGAGTCGCCTAAGATAAGTGTTGCATCATTTCCTAGTTTATTTTTTGCAATTTCAAGCATATTGGGAGATATATCTATTCCAAATAGTTGTTCTGCTATATTTAATTCTTTTATTTCTTTAAGTAACGCACCCGTTCCACAACCTAAATCTAATATAGAATGTATATTCTTATTTTTTAAATTTTCTATAATCGGCTTATAGAGTTTTCGAGCATGTTCCCCCTGAATATTTGTATCATAATCGGCAGCTTGCTTATCAAAAGTCTTTTGTGATTTTTGTTTCGTAATATTCATGTAATCAACTCCTTTCACTAAAATTATATCTCGTGAATGAACGATTGTCAATGAATAAAATTCATTGAATTTCATTCATTTCAAAGACGTGTATCTCTGATTTAAAATACACGCCTTTTTGATTACCCTACAATCTTCCAGTTACTATTCCTTATATAGCCCAAATTTGTACCGTGACAATTTCATTGATATTATCCGATTTACCACAAATCAAATTTTATCTTTTCTTCCTCTTGATTACCCTCCACAGAAAAGAAAAAGCCCTGTCAAGAGCCTTGCCACCATTGGTGGTGCTTTGCACTCTTTACTGGGCTTTTTGTTTGCTGTATCTTCTACAAAGAGGGAAAAAGTTATTCGTCCTCATCATCAAAATGGTTATTTTTCAATACTTCCCGTAATAATTCCATATCTTCTTTTGAATTGGGGTTTATCATTTTTACGACTTGATAAGGTGTCCTATATTTATGTCCCTCTATGCTTTCCCCGAACATATCCATGCTGTATAAATCATCATAGCGGTCTAACAGTTTTTGAAACTTCAAATGCTGGATAAATTCTTTGATTGGATAAAGGTCGGACGCTACAATACTTTTCCCGTTGATGTAGTCGGTAATATATTCCCGTAACTTTTCCAACTCATATTCCAGCCATTCTTCCTCGCTGTCAAAGAAGTTGTCATAATGTCCATGTTTTAGTTCTGCATTTAATCGTTCTTCAATTCTTAAAAACTGGCAGACTTCCTTTTCGGATTGATTAACATACTTCCATTCTCCCGATAATAATTCATTGGGCATTACACCCAGCACGTCCATTATCTTTTCTAATGTATCGAAGGTAGGAAAATTCACACCTCGTTCAATCTTGGAAAGGCTCTGCATATTGATACCGATTTTATCCGCAAGTTCCTGTTGTTTCATTCCTCTGTGTTTTCTTATGGTCTGTATGTTCTCTCCTAAGAAACTGATTTTCTTTTCGTAATGCTCCATAACTTAGTATAACCGCTCCTTTCGTTGCTTTTCTTGGTATTTATAAGCATATCATACTTAATCTACATCTAAAAGTCAACAAAAACTTCTTGACAAGTAATTCTAATGGCGTTATTATCGTATCAGATAGAGTGATTAAGCACGATAAGGTCAATCACACGCTTGAGTAAGCATAGAGAAGATACATTTTCACTTTGATAGCATGAATAAGCATGGACTATCAGACCGAAAATAGTGGTTTCCAAAAGGGGCTGGCTGGACGGGGCACGTCCCCCAGACGTGTTCGGACAGACAGTTCCTTTTGGAAAAGGAACGCCTAAAGGCGTTCGCAGAGGGCGTATATGTAACACCGCCCTGCGCATACATGTAACACCGCCCTGCGCATACATGTCATAGTACCTAGAAACTGTGATAAATAAAGGACAAAACACGATTTTTACCCCGCAAAAAAACGGGAAGTACGAAAGGAGTAATGCACTATAACTACACACAAAAATTTATCCGTTAAGATTGATTACATCAGCATTGTATTTGATACTGCAACCGCTGAAGATGTAATCATGCACATTTTAGGTTTACCGACTGACATTTTCAATGTTTATCCAGCAACGATAAAATTCAAGACTTATCAAGCACGCTGGCAGATTGGAGATATTTATGTATCGGGGGACGCAAGAAAGACAGAGGACAACCCACAGGGGCTAGGCTGTTATCTTGTTATGACTGGCAGAGGTTGTGATGATATTTTCCGTATTCTCGATAGTAGGAATTGTACCTTTGGAGATATGTTCCGACGTTGTGAGCGAAGATACGGACTGGATAACTTCCATTTTACAAGACTTGATATTGCCATTGATGATAAGAACGAAAAGCCATTCTTTACCATAGAGCAGATAAAGAAGAAATGCGAAAAAGAGGAATTTATTTCTAATAGTGAGGGCTACCACTTTGACGAAAGCAAGTTTGATGATTTCGACACCGCAAAGACTGTTTATATCGGTGCTGGTAAATCGGGATTGTCCTACCGCTTTTATGATAAAGATAAGGAAGTCTGTTCAAAACATAATAAGACACTTGATGAAGTTGGCAGTTGGAAACGGACAGAAATGCAACTGCGTGATGATAAGGCTCATGCTTTTGCCATGACATTCAAAGACAGACCGCTGGAACTTGGGGAACTGGCTTTCGGGCTATTGGCAAACAACCTACGCTTTGTCGTGCCAAACAGAAATGAAAGTAATAAGAGCAGATGGAAAACGTGTCGGTTTTGGGAACGCTTTTTAGGGGCTGTGGAAGTCTTGAAAGTGCAAGTACCGAAACTACATAATTCTCTTGAAGAAACACAGCAATGGCTCACAGAGGGTGGCGTGATTTCCGCTGTCAAAAGTTTTTACTTCTTAGAAGAACATGACGCATTAGGTGGACTGGAAAAAGTGGGAACTATGCTTGATAAGGCAAGATACAGTAATTCCCTTTCCAGCAAACTAACCGCCCACTTACAGAGGATAAACCGCACCGACCTTATCCCCTATATCCAGTATGACACAAAACAAGGGAAAGGGGGTATCTAATGAATAACAACGATATTCCTGTATGGGAAAAGTACACCCTTACCATTGAAGAAGCGTCAAAATATTTCCGTATCGGAGAAAACAAGTTAAGACGATTGGCAGAGGAAAACAAGGACGCTGGCTGGCTCATTATGAATGGCAACCGCATACAGATTAAACGCCGACAATTTGAAAAGGTCATTGACAAATTGGACGCAATCTAATGCAAATGAGCCTTGTATGTGTTATGATGAACACAAGTCATATCAAGGCTCTTTCCAACAAGGAAAGGAGCAGACACCATGAAAGAAAAAAGACGGGATAGCAAAGAACGTATCCTGCATACTGGAGAGAGCCAACGAACAGACGGAAAATACTTATATAAATATGTGGACGCATTTGGAAACACAAAATATGTGTATGCTTGGAGATTGACACCCACAGACCCGACACCAAAGGGAAAACGGGAAAAACCCTCACTTCGTGAACTGGAACAGCAGATAAGACGGGATATTGAGGACGGTATCGACAGCACAGGCAAGAAAATGACGCTTTGCCAACTCTACGCTAAACAGAACACACAGAGGGCAAACGTGAAGAAAAGCACACAGAAACAACGGGAACAGCTCATGCGGTTATTGAAAGAGGACAAGTTAGGTGCTAGGAGCATTGATACGATAAAACCCTCTGACGCTAAGGAATGGGCATTACGCATGAAAGACAAAGGCTTTTCCTATAACACCATTAACAACCATAAACGCTCGTTAAAAGCGTCATTCTATATCGCCATACAAGACGATTGTGTAAGGAAAAACCCTTTTGATTTCAAGTTAAGTGAAGTCCTAGAAAATGATACCAAAGAGAAAGTCGCATTGACAGAGGAACAGGAACAAGCCCTACTCTCATTCATCAAGACGGACAATGTGTATCACAAGTATTATGATGATGTGCTGATACTGTTAAAGACAGGACTTCGTATCTCGGAACTGTGCGGACTGACAATCATGGACGTTGATTTTATCCATGAGGTTGTGGTTATCGACCACCAGTTACTAAAGAGCAAGGAACAGGGTTATTATATTGAAACGCCTAAGACAAAGAGCGGAATAAGGCAAGTGCCATTAAGCAGAGAAACAATACAGGCATTTCAACGGGTTATGAAGAAACACCCAAAGGCAGAACCATTTGTGATAGACGGACGGAGCAATTTCCTATTTGTCAATCATAAAGGCAAGCCCAAAGTTGCGATTGATTACAACGCCTTATTTGTCCGTATGATAAAGAAATACAACAAGCACCACAAGGACAATCCCTTGCCACATATCACACCGCATACGCTACGCCATACATTCTGCACAAGGCTGGCAAGCAAGAACATGAACCCGAAAGATTTACAGTATATCATGGGGCATTCAAATATCAGTATCACAATGAACTGGTATGCTCATGCGTCCATAGATACCGCAAAATCAGAGGTTCAGCGTCTAATCGCATAAGAAGTATTTACCACGATTTTAACCACGCTTGATAGCGAAAATATAAGAAGATAGACCTAGATATGTGAGGTTTACCACAAAAGAAAAATGCCCGTAGAGCCTATAAAATAAGGCTTTGCGGACATTTAAGAAGATATAAAAAGATAGTCAAAAAGACATATATAATTTTATACAATTAATTCTATACTTTCAAGATTGGTATTTAAAAAAAGAGAAATCCCTAATAATATGCCACTCGCCACATCATAAGTATCATTAATTAATTTATCAAATTCGTATGTTTTCAGTATCTTTTCAACAACTTTTCCTTCCTTAACATAATGAAATACGATTTCCCTACCATTCTCTCTAAAGAATACACCACCGTGATTAATTGCATTTCTAATATCTACATCTATTTTATTTTGTAATTCCTCGAAACCATTTTTTCTTAACACTTCACATAACGGGTTCAACATTCTTTGATTACTGTAATCCTTCTCGACAGTATAGTTTATAATTAATACAATTACTCTAAAAAAATTCGTCAAACATCCTTCCATTAGATTAACAAACATTGGTATTCTATATAATCTATTTTTCGTAATTGTATCATCAATAGTTTTTTCAAAATCAACAATAATATCTGTAATTTGTCTATAAGTACTATAACCCATATAAAAATATTCAAGTATTTCTTCATTTATCTTGATTGCACAACCATTGTCATCATATAATTTCTGCAAACCATCTAATGTAGACTCTTCTACCTTCCTATCCCAAAAATCACATGGCGATGTTAATACTACTTCACATAAAATATTCCAAAATTCTGGTTTTATATCTCCAGAATACTCCAACTTCTCTTTGACAATTTCTTCCAAGCTATCACAACTCTTATTTTTATGTTCACTATATTTTTGACTTCGATAAATCGTTTTATATGTTTCAAATGCGTTCATGAAATATTCTCCCTTATAATACTTTATAAAATTGACAGTATTCCAAAATATTGTAATGCCTCTTCAATCGCTCCAGCCTTCTCTTCTGGACACCCCGGATATTCCCTCTTCGGCACATCCACCTTATTCGGCGATTCATGTTTTCTCTTCACTTCCGCAATATACTTCGTATGCACATTCAGCCCGTACTTTTCCTTCACATACTCCTTAATCTTCTGATACGTGGCTTTCTCCGTCACATCTTCCTTATCCACGGTCATTTCAATGTCGATTTTTTCTACATCCTTTTTACGGGTCAAGAGCGCAACCGTCTCAACATGCACCGTCTCACAAAACTGATCCACCGCCACACACTTCTCCACCCGGTACCCCCGTCCCAAGATCATCTCCAAATCCCGCACCAAACTAGTTGCCTTACAAGAAATATAGACAATCCGTTCCACCTGATAATCCAATATCTTAGGCAGCGCCTTAGGATGTATCCCATCCCGCGGAGGATCCAGCACGATCACATCCGGCTTCTCCTCAATCTCATCCAGCACCTTAAAGACATCCCCCGCAATAAACCGGCAATTATCCAGCCCATTCCGGGCAGCATTCTCCCTGGCAGCCTCCACAGCCTCCTCAACAATCTCTACCCCAATCACCTGTTTCGCCACCGGAGCCAGCACCTGCCCAATCGTCCCCGTCCCGCTGAACAGATCAAAGACCGTCATATCCTGAATATCCCCGATATACTCCCGCACCGTCTCATAAAGCACCTCAGCCCCTCTGGAATTAGGCTGGAAGAAAGAAAACGGGGTGATCTTGAATTCCATCCCAAGTATCTTCTCATAAAAATAATCTTTCCCATAGAGAATCCGCGTCTCATCACTCTGCACCACATCGGAAAGCGAATCATTCAGAATATGAAGAATCCCCACAATCTCCCCTTCCAATTTCAACTCTAAAAGCCTCTCCACAAGCCCACTTAAATCATGCTCTTCCTGAGTCGTCGTCACCAGATTCACCAGGATCTCCCCTGTCGTATCCCCGCGCCTCAAAAGCAGATGCCTCAGATACCCAACATGCTGCATCTTCCTGTAATACTCCACATTCCGCTCTTTAAAATACTCCAGAACGCACAGCAGAATCTGGTTCATGTCCTCATGTACCAGCATGCAGTCTCCTGCTGTCAGCACATCATAAGTACTTCCTTTCTTGTGAAGCCCCAGCGACAGCGGGCCGTCCTTATACTCATCCCCAAAGGAAAACTCCATTTTATTCCGATACCGGAACTCCTTCGGGCTGGCCTTAATCCCTTCATTGTCATAAGGCTCCTTCACCACCGCATTCAGAAGCTCTTTCACCTGCCCGGCTTTCATTTTCAACTGTTCTTCATACCCCATAGTCTGATACATACAGCCCCCGCATGCCGGAAAAATACTACATACCGGTTCCCGTGTTTCCAGGGGCGACTTTTCCAGAACCTCCAGAAGCCTGCCTTCCGCGTCCCCCTTTTTAAACTTATTCACTACAAACCGTATCTTCTGTCCGGGCATTCCGTTTTTTACAGTGACATACCGTTCCTCTTCCGAGACCCACACCAGCCCCTTATTTGGAAATTCTACTTTTTCTATTATGCCTTCAAATACTTGTCCTTTTTTCATCATCTTCTCCTGAATCATTCTATACATAAAAATGGACAGGGTGCAGTGTTCCCGCCACATCCTGTCCATGGTTTAGTTCGGTTACCTGATTATACCTGGTCTTCCTCACTGAAATAGTCATCAAAATCATCGTCAAAATCTTCTTCAAAGTCTTCCAGATAATCCGGTGTAAAGAAACGATATACTGCATATGCAATACCTGCTACAGCAGCTACGGCACCTACAATTGCCAGAACCCAGAGCACTGTATTTTTCTGCTTGTCGTCCTCTTTTTTACGCAGCAATTCATTCAGTTTTGTCTCCGCAATTAATTCCTCTACTTTGCTCATATTTCCACGTCCTTTCCCCATCTTGTCGATACAGGTTTACTTTAGGTTATTATATCACTATCATTTTCAGATTACTACTTATTTATGCCAATTTTATATAAATTCTATATTTTTCTGAGCTTGGCAAATGAGGCAAACATTTTCTTTGTTCCCGCTGTGTCGAAATCCACTGTCACCTCAAAATCGCGGCCGCCTTCTGTAATATCTCTTACCAGCCCTTCGCCGAATTTCATATGGCGCACGCGGTTCCCAACGGTATAATCCAGGCTTTTTTCTTTTGTAACGGTAAACTGTTTCCCCACTTTTGCCGGGGCAAATGCCTTTGTCTTGAACAGCTGTTTTGCCTGCTGGTATGTATTTTGTGCCGGCATTTCGTATGTTTCCCCGAAATCCGCGCCTGTTTCCAACAGTTCCTGCGGTATTTCTTTTAAAAACCGGGACATCTTATTAAACTGCGTTTCTCCGCGGATCATCCGCCTCCTGGCGCAGCTGACTGTCAGTTCTTTTTCCGCGCGCGTGATCCCAACATAGCAGAGCCTTCTTTCTTCTTCCAGTTCATCGATATCATCCGATGTAATCGTCATATAACTCGGAAACAGCCCATCTTCCATCCCTGCCAGATAGACATGAGGGAATTCCAGACCCTTGGCGCTGTGCAGTGTCATCAGCACCACATAATCCTGATTCTCATCCAGGCTGTCTATATCTGCCACCAGGGCTACCTCCTCCAGAAAGCCGCTGAGCGTAGGCTTCTCGTCCTGTTCAAGGCAGGTTTCCTCATAGGCTGCTATTTTACTTAAAAGTTCATCAATATTTTCAATACACGACTGCGCATCTTCCTTATCCTCCGCTTCCAGATTTTCCACATATCCAGTCTTCTCAATGATCTCGTTCATTAAGTCAGAAATGCTGTCCACCCGGGCCCGTGTTTTAAAATATTCGATCAACGCCACAAATGACTCCAGCTTTGCCGCGCTCCGCCCGATATTGGGGATCAGATCCAATCCCAGCAGAGCCTCATAGAATCCGATTTCACGCTCCAGAGCCGATTCCTGCACGCGGTTAATGGTTGTCAGTCCAATGCCTCGCTTCGGCACATTGATGATACGTCTGACAGCCAGGTCATCCTGCCCGTTGTCAATCGTTTTCAAATAAGCCAGCAGGTCCTTAATCTCCCGCCTTGCGTAGAAATTCACGCCGCCGACTATCTTATATGGTATGTTGGAGGAAACAAAACGTTCCTCAAACAGACGCGACTGCGCATTCGTCCGATACAGGATTGCATGATCGTTGTAAGTGGAGCCTTCTTCTCTCACATGTTTCCGGATATCCTCCGCAATAAACTCTGCCTCATCGTAACCCGTATCAAACTGGCGGCACTGGATCTTTTCGCCCTCCCCGTTGTCTGTCCAGAGCGTCTTTTCCTTTCTGCCGCAGTTGTTGCTGATCACTGCGTTTGCAGCATTCAGTATATTAGACGTGGAGCGGTAATTCTGCTCCAGCTTGATTACTCTTGCATCTTGAAATTCCTGTTCAAAGTTCAAAATATTTTTAATATTGGCTCCGCGGAATTTGTAGATCGACTGGTCATCGTCACCGACTACGCAGAGGTTTTTATATTTTCCCGCAAGAAGGCTTACAAACTTAAACTGTACCGTATTGGTATCCTGATACTCGTCCACCATGATATAGCGGAAACGCTCCTGGTAGTTCTCCAGTACGTCCGGCTGGGTCTGGAAGAGCTGTACCGTCTTCACAAGCAGGTCATCAAAGTCCAGCGCATTATTGGCGCGCAGCTGTTTCTCATATTCCCGGTAAACCTTTGCGATCTTCTGCTTCCCGTAATCTCCCGCCGCATTGAGTTCATATTCCTCCGGAGTGACCAGCTCATCCTTGGCGGAAGAGATCGCTCCAAGGAGGCTTCTTTCCTTATAAACCTTGGTATCAATATCAATTAGTTTACAGACATCCTTCATCAAAGTCTTCTGATCATCCGCGTCATAGATTGTAAAATTATTGTCATATCCCAGCCGGTCGATATATCTCCGCAAAATTCTCACGCACGTCGAATGGAAGGTGCTCACCCAGATGCTTTCTGAGCCGAACCCCACCAGTTTGTCCACTCTCTCACGCATCTCGCCGGCCGCCTTGTTTGTAAAGGTGATGGCCAGTATATTCCAGGGATTTACACCCTTTTCCTCGATCAGATAGGCAATCCGGTGTGTCAGGACCCGCGTTTTCCCCGAACCCGCACCGGCTAGTATCAGAAGCGGGCCGTCAGTACAGTATACCGCCTCTCTCTGCTGTTCATTCAATGTATCGTATATACTCATATGTATCTCCTGTCTGCTTTACATCTTATCTATGAGATTATAATACAAAACAAGTATTCTGTCACGCGAAAAAGAGTATTCCCTCCTCATTTTTACCCTCTTTTCCAATCCATCCTTTTGGTTTTCCCACATGTTTTGATGTAGAACTGCCGCAGAACCTTTTCCTCCATTGAAGACTGCTGCTTAAAATGCTATACTATAATCCGTAGGTTCGCTGCAGACCCGCCCGCCAGGGCATATATTAAGGACAGTCCTTTGGGCTTCCTTTAAACTGCAGCTGTACTGCATGCCTGACACTTTCAGATTTTTTACAGAAAGGACGTGTTATTATATGAAAAAAAATTATAGAGCTGAACTTACCGGAGTTTTTGGGGATCCCGTGGATGGAAATCCCACCGGCGTAATGGAGGAGGCCGGATATGAGGCCCTGAATCTCAATTACCGATACATAACCATGCAGGTCAGAGCCGAAGATCTGGAGGCGGCTTTTCTCGGTGCAAAAGCAGTCAATATGAGAGGGGTAAATCTGACCATGCCCCATAAGATCACGATTATCCCCTACCTTGACCAGCTGTCAGAGGCTGCCCGGATTATCGGCGCTGTCAATACCGTGATCAATAATAACGGAACCTGGATCGGAGAAAATACAGATGGGAAAGGCTTTGTCCTGGCCCTCAAAGATAAGGGTGTTTCCCCCGAGGGCAAGACCGTCACCATCCTTGGAGCCGGCGGGGCTGCCCGTGCCATTGCAGTAGAATGCGCCCTTGCCGGAGCCCAAAAGATCCTGATTATTAACCGTAATGAGGGAAGAGGCAGGGAACTGGCAGAACTGATTGCATCACAGACGGGCACTGATTCCGAGTACCTTCCCTGGACACCTGGCATGGATATTCCCGCAAAGACCCAGATTCTGATCCAGGGAACTTCCATTGGCCTCCATCCTAATGTGGAACAGAAACCAGATATAAACTACGAGAGTATCACTGAAAATATGATCGCATGCGATGTAGTTTTCAATCCGGTCATGCCGCTCTTTCTGAAAGAAGCGCAGACCCGTGGAGCCCAAATTATAACCGGGATCGGGATGCTGGTACGGCAGGGCGCTTTAAATTTTGAATTCTGGACCGGCATGCCCGCCCCCGTTGACGTTATGTATCAAACTTTGGAGAATGAATTCCGAGCAGTGGATTAACATAATAGTGCAAAATGAATTTATTCATTTTACTCTTAAAAATGCTTGCCATCTAGTATTGATTACTATATAATAAAGTCATTGAGGTGATAATATGACAATTAATACGAATGATATGCTGAACAGTATTTTAGAAAGTATCTCCCGCATTGATTATATTCATCCGGAAGACATCCCCAATATAGATTTATATATGGATCAGGTCACGACTTTCATGGATGCTCAGCTTGCATCGACAAAACGCTATCATGAGGATAAGATTCTCACAAAAACCATGATCAACAATTACGCCAAGAACAATCTCCTTCCTCCCCCTGTCAAGAAGAAGTACACGAAGGAGCATGTGCTTGTCTTGATTTTTATCTACTATTTTAAGAACATTCTTTCTATTAAAGATATAGAGACGCTGCTGAAGCCGATCACAGACAAGGCCTTCTCTGATGGGGAGACACTCGACATGACCGAGCTTTATGAAGCGATCTGTGCGATGGAAAAGGCCCAGATCAACCCGCTGCAGGAAGAGATCAGGGCGGCTTTTGAAAAAGCCGAGGAATCATTTCCTGACGCGGACGAGGATGACCGCAGTTATCTGCATCTGTTTTCTTTTATCTGCAGTCTCAGCTTTGATGTGTATGTCAAAAAACTGCTGATTGAAAAGATCATCGACGAACTGCCCCGTTCAGAAGGCAAACAGCCTAAAAAATAAAAGAAGGATGCTTACGCATCCTCTTTTTCGTTATTTCCAAGCCTTTCAAATACCATGTCGTATCCGTCATTCCCATAATTCAGTGAACGATTCACCCGGCTGATGGTTGCTGTGGAAGCCCCGGTTCTCTCTGCAATTTCCAGATAAGTCTTCTGTTCTCTCAGCATCTTCGCTACTTCAAAGCGCTGTGAGAGTGATAACAATTCATTGATGGTACAGATATCCTCAAAGAATGTATAACACTCTTCTTTGTTTTCCAGACTTAGTATGGCACTAAACAGATAATCTACCGCCTCTGTTCTTATCTTTTTACTCATACTACCGATCTCCTTTATCAGTCAAATGACTACCGTTACATTTTAGCACACTAAACTTGTAAAGTCTACCTTTTTATCACGTTTAATACAGTTTTAAGATTACACTCGGTAAAAGTTAAGACCGGTCTGTGCATTTACTGCGCAGACCGTACGAAAACATAGTGGTTGCAGGCATACAGGTCTTTGCTCCGCTCTGGTCTGACTGAACTGTCACAGCCGTTTAAAGGCTTCCCTGAGAGCTGTAACGGTTTAAGTAAGGCTTCAGCTTTTCAAAATCCGTGGTTACAATCAGATCTTCCGGGAAGTCACAGTATTTCAGGATGTCCAGTATATTTCGAAAATTCCCGGCATCCACATCTACATGTGCATCGCTTCCCGTTGTGACCGGAACACCGTACTGTTTACAGAGTTCCAGCAGCGTGAGCGTATTTTCCCGGGTTCCCTGGCGGAAACTCTGGGGGCGCAGGGATGCGTTGTTCAGCTCCAGCAGCGTCTTAGTCTCACCGGCCGCCTTCACCAGGGCCTCGTAATCTACGGGAAAACGCCCGTCATCCGGATGTCCGATAATATTGATATAGGGTTTCTTCATCACTTCAATGTACGCCCTTGTATTTTCTTCTATACTGCGGCCCTTCCCATAGCAGGGCGGATGGATACTTGCTATTACAATATCCAGGTCCCGGCAGATGCTTTCCGGCAGATCCACGGTTCCATCCGGATCCATGATATTCAGCTCAGCTCCAAAGAGCATCTGCATCCCATTCATTTCCCTCGGGACAACATCCAGATTCTGAAAATAAATGAAATTGCAGGTGCCCGGCATCTCGGGTGCATGTTCTGTTATTGCCAGCGCCTGAAGGCCCTTAGCAGCTCCTGCCGCCGCCATTTCCCGGATCGTGCTGTATGCATGGCCGCTGGCCAGCGTATGTGCGTGCGTATCTGCTACAAATTTCATATTCGTCCCCCTTTTCTTTTCACATTAATTTTTCCATACGTTTCTAAGTATACCATATTTCTTCCAGAATACAATTTTTACTTTCGTACATACTATCAATGAGGTGAATTTCATGTTAAATAATAAAGAAAATGAAAAAATCATTGATGATTATGATTATCTGTCAAATGCGGCATCAACTATGGATTGTACGGGCCTGATCCCCTCTCTCCCGATGTCTGACGCAGAACTGGAAGCCTATAATGATCTGTACCAGTATCAGCCCCCTGTTATCAAGGCCAAGTCATCCACACATGCCAATGCTTCAGAACAACCGCCTCACGATAACAATTACTAAATAGTATTTCCCGAAAAAACACCGCCATTCATACAATGGCGGTGTTTTCGTTACAGCCCAAATCATGTGTCCTGTAACGTGTTTTCGACATAAAACAGCAAGATATAGCATTTTTCCTTGTTCTTCCCCTGACAAAATGCTATAATAAAACCATTGTTAATCTACCTATGAAAGAGAGGAATGCATAAATGAGATGTCCGAAATGTGGTAAAGACGTTGAACTTCAGAACAAGCAAGTAGGCGTTGATGAGAATGGTAAACCTATCTTTAACGAATACGCAATCTGCAGAGACTGCAGAAAGCAATGGAATCTGGACAAACAAAGAGAAAAAAAAGCGGTGAATACCAGCGCTTCTGATCATACAAAAAATGCAACTGTTCCATCTGAATCCGGGAAAGCTTCTGTGAAAAAAGCAGCGCCCCAGGCAGCCGATAATAAAGTTCCGCAAAAGGCAAGACCGGCCAATGCACAGACAGCCGACGCTAAACCGTCCCAGGCCAAAAAGGCAGCGGTTCCGAATTCAAACCCGGCTGCACCGAAAAAAGACGGCACTCTTCAGGGTACAGCCGCAGCACCTTCAAAAAGGGCATCTTCTGACGGCGGACCGGTTTCCCAGACAAAGAGGCCTGCTTCTCCGGACGGGAAGACAACTGCTCCGGTCAGAAAACCCGCCTCTCCCGACGGGAAACCAGTCTCACCGGCAAAAAGGCCTGTTTCGCCCGACGGGAAACCTGCCGCTCCGACAAAAAGGCCCGCTTCTTCTGACGGAGCCACTGCTGCTCCTGCGAAAAAACCTGTTTCTCCTGACGGAAAACCTTCTGCCTCAGCGAAAAAACCTGCTTCTCCCGATGGGAAGCCTGTGCCTACATCAAAGAGGCCCGCAGCTCCTGATGACAAACCCGCTCCAGGGGGAAAGAAACCTGCTACTGCGGACGGCAGACCAGCTGCTCCGGCAAAAAGCCCTGTTTCGCCCGACGGCAGACCCGCTGCTCCGGCAAAGAGACCAGCTGCTCCCGACGGCAGACCCGGCGGCGCCGCAAAGAGACCTGCTGCTTCCGACGGCTCTCCCGCTGCTCCCGTGAAAAAGCAGTCCCCTGCTGGAGCCAGACCAGCGCAGAGAAGGCCTGCAGCTGCAGGCAGCACTGCTTCGTCCGGAAACAGCTCTCAGAAATACGGCAATATTCCTCCTGAAAAAATAAGAGCGAAAAAAGAACAGACAGTAAAACAGAGTTATGAAGATATGCTTTCCACAGATCCAAATCGGAAACCGGTGAAGAAAAAGAGGCCGGATTCTGATTTAGAGAGGCAGCCTGCTAAGAGACCCGCTGCAGCTTCTGCTGCCCGAACAGCGGTTTCGCAGCCGGAAAGAACCCCTGTGAATCAGGAAGAGCCTAAGCCCAAATTCAGAACACTGCGCATCATCTTTGGAATTATATCCATTGTGGCATTTGGATTTTTCGCATATAAAGGCTTCATGGCAGGATTGAATAATATATCGGCGGGCAGTAATGCTACCACCGGAACCATATATATTGTGCTTGCACTTTGCATGCTTGTATCCGGACTGCTTCTTCTGATTATGCAGAAAAAGCGCACGATATTCGCATTTGTGCTTCCTTTGATCTTCTATATCGGAAGCGCCGTTTTTGCCTTCCTGATGCGCGGAAACGATAAATGGCTTCTGTATGGCGCCATTGCCGGCGCTGTGCTGGCAGTTATCTTCCTTGTACTGACGATTACCTCCAGAAGAGGCGATGAAGAAGATTATGAGGATGAATACGATGATCCCTTTGAGGAGGATCACGATAATTATTAAAAAATCCTAGAAATGCTCCCATCCGGGCTGACAGACGGTATTCAACCGCACTCTGTTCTGCCCGGATGGGAGCATTTTATTTTAAGACCGCATAGCTTCTTTGCCTGCCGTTAATCTTGATTTTAGTGATTCCTCTCTCTGCCTATGAAGATGGGAGAACCTTACTTATTTTCTTAAAGATGATCCTTCAGATCCTGGATGGCTTCGTCGATCTCAGCCATATCTCCGTTCGTCAGTTCGATACTGCATCTTTGGCAGATATCTGCAAGCGCAGAGTAGATTAAAGGATTTCTCGCCTTTATTGTCTTTATCCTGCCGTATTGCTGCGTGAAATCAATGAAGAAACTCAGGATAAAATCTATTTCCTCATCTTCCGGATCCAGCAGTTCCACGTTCAGGATCATTCCGCTTTCGCCGTCTACTACGAGAAACAGCAGCGGGTTAATCGGCCGGTCATATTCATTTTCTATGGTGCTGTTGTTCAGATAGAGAAAATCCATCTGTAACTCACCTTCCACGGAGGGACACTTCTGCAGCTTTTTTTTCAATATCTCATCGCTGAGTTCGATAATGCCAATCGCACTCTCCGGTTCATAGGGAAGGGCATGTATCTCGCTTTTCCATCTTTTCTCTTTTTTGTTGTAGATGCTCCAGAGATATTCTCCCTGCTCGTAATCCACCGGTATGTGGTTCTGCCGGTAATCCTCTAGGATAGCCAAAAGACCCTCGTAGACTCCAGTCAGTTCCTCAACCTCCTCTGCATCAGGAAGATATGGGGTATATCTCTTTTTAAAAGAGAGGAAAAAGAGCCACTGTCCTCTTCCGCGGAATTTCAGGCCCAGTTCTTTGATTATTTTTTTCTGCTTTGTCCCCACTTCCTCCCGGTCTCCCCAGTAGCAGGTCAGATTGTTCTGTTCATACATCGCATAATCCAGAGGAATCCCCCCTACATCAGCCATCGTGAGCATATCAAAATCCCGGAGTCCTTCTTCGCCTTTATAAACGCTTATCCCGCAGCAGACACCGCCGTGTCCCATGATACTGCAAAAGTAAGGAACTTTCTTCCCCTTTGGGCACACGATGATTAAATCCATGTCCCAAAAATCCTTCCAGGGCTCCAGAGCCTTTATTTTCCCTGCGGTTTCATACAGTTTTCCCCATGCAGTTAAATCAGCTTCTCTTCTCATATGTTTTCCTCTTTTTTGAATCATGCCTCTATTGCATCTGTTACTTTTATCATAGCAGAGGTTGCTGAAAATTGCTATCCTTCCGGCTAATATAAACCAATTTGCGGCTGCTGATGTTTCTGATCAGATACACCAATTTTGTTTTTTTTCATATAGTATAAGAGACCGAATTGTTACAGGAGGAATTTTATGAAAAAGCGGATACTTGCCGCAACGCTCGCAGCCGTTATGGTAATGGCGCTGCTGGCCGGCTGCGGTTCACAGAAAGAGGAAAAAGAAACATCCGGTAAAGCCACATCAAAAACACAAAAAGAGAATACCGAAACTGAAATGACCGATGTCACTTTGAATGAGGTAGCGCATTCGATTTTCTATGCGCCAATGTATGTAGCTATCGAAGAAGGGTATTTTGAGGAGGAAGGGATCAATCTGGATCTGGTGTGTGGTTTTGGTGCTGATAAAACCATGACCGCTGTCCTGTCGGGGGAAGCCGATATCGGCTTTATGGGATCCGAGGCCTCAATCTACACCTACAACGAAGGTGCCAATGACTACGTTGTCAATTTCGCACAGCTGACACAACGCGCAGGAAATTTCCTGGTTGCCAGGGAAGAAATGCCTGATTTTTCATGGGATGACATCAAGGACAGTACCGTACTTGGCGGAAGAAAAGGCGGAATGCCGGAAATGGTGTTTGAGTATATACTGAAGCAGAACGGCATCGACCCGTCCGCTGACCTGGAGATCAACCAGAGTATTGACTTTGGTTCCACAGCAGCTGCCTTTGCCGAGGGACAGGGAGACTTTACCGTTGAATTTGAACCCGGGGCAACCACACTGGAATCAGAGAACAAGGGTTACGTTGTCGCTTCCCTTGGCGAAGACAGCGGGTATGTGCCTTATACGGCCTACAGTGCAAAGAAGAGCTTTATAGAAAAGAACCCGGACGTCATCCAGGGCTTTGTAAATGCTCTGCAGAAAGGCATGGATTACGTACAGTCACACACACCGGAAGAGATTGCAGCAGTCATTGAACCCCAATTCCCGGAAACAGATTTGGAGACGATCACAAAAATTGTAACCAGATATTACGATCAGGATACATGGAAAGATAATCTTGTATTCGAGGAAAGCAGCCTGGATCTGCTGCAGGATATCCTGGAAAGTGCAGGCGAACTCGATACACGTGCGCCTTATAAAGACCTTGTTACCACAGAATTTGCAGAAAATGCAAGTAAATAATACAGTCTGAATGGGTGAATAGGGAGCCGTTGCAAAAGCAGATGAATCTTCTGCTGGCGCAATGGCTCCTCAGTTTCATTGCGTCCTATTCCCGCAAAACATTACTTGTATTTATAGTTAAGAACTGATATCATATACTTATAAGTATACATTATTTATATAATACATTATAGCTTATAAGCTTATGAAACCTATCTCAAAAAATTGTTTAAAGGATTGATCATATATGTCACATAATACAATTGGCAATAATATAAAGACGTTGCGCAAAAAAAACCGGATGACCCAGGAACAGATGGCAAAAAAGTTATATTTGAAGCGGCAGACGCTTTCCAATTATGAGATTGGCAAACGCGTTCCTGATATATACGAACTTGTAAAAATTGCAGATCTGTTCGATATTTCTTTAGACGAACTTGTAGGACACAGCAGGAAATAGCTCGGTTCAAAAGTACTTTCCCCCCGAAACAAAAAATCTCCATGGAAATGATCCCGCTCAGTTCTGGTCTTTTCCATGAAGATTTTCCTGTTTTAGTGATTTCCTGCACACCCGTGTTTGTCTTCTCCGCAGCTGTGGTTTCCGCAGTCATGTCCTTCGCCGTGATGATGACTGCACATTGTATCCGGATTGTACGCCAGATTACCCTGCAGCAATGCTTCAACACAGGCATCTGCATTCCCCTCTGCTCCCGGGTACAATTCAATGCCTGCCTCTGCCAGGGCCATCCGTGCACCTCCGCCGATTCCTCCGCAGATCAGGGTCTGTACATCGTGCTCTTTCAAAAATCCTGCCAGTGCTCCATGTCCGCTCCCGACCGCACTTACAATCTCTGAGGAAACAATACGGTTCTCTTTTGTCTCATACATCTTAAACTGCTCACAATGGCCAAAATGCTGGAATATCTCTCCGTCTTTATAGGTAACTGCTACTTTCATCTCTATACCTCCCAATGATTTTGTAACAAAATTGTACACCTATTTCCGGCATATGTCAATAACTTTTGTATTTTAGTATTCTGATTATATTTTTCTCACTCCTGCACAGAGTTTTTGCACTTGGCATGTTCGCACTGCCTTCTGCAGCATCCGGATGCTTTCGGGCACACTTCATATGATCCGCCCCCAATCTTCAGCTTTTTCCCCTCCACAAGCACATCCGCCAGTTTCTTTCGGGCTGAGTCATAAACTGCCTGGATCGTAGTTCTGGCTACGTTCATCTGCTGAGCACACTGCTCCTGTGAATATCCAAGATGATCAATCAGGCGGATCGTCTCGTATTCATCTACGGTCATTTCTATTATTTCATCGCATCCAGCACCTGAAGGGATGAACTCATCCACTTTGGGCATCTGGCATATCCGCCTGCATTTCATTGGTCTTCCCATATGTACCACCTTACCTTCCATTATCTTCAGAGAACCATTCTAATAAGAATTTTATACTTTGCCGGCAAATATGTCAAATATCCAGTGACAATTCAGGCCTGTCTGAACTGTTACATTTACTGCGCAGACCGTACGAAAACATGTTGGTTGAGGCATCCATCCTTTTCCTGCAGGTTTTTTGGTGTTCTTCGGGATTTTATGGTATGATTATCGTGTATGTATATTGCCGGCAGATTCAAAATATACCGGCAGGTTAAGGAGTGTAACAGTATGTATCGTATTCTTATTGTTGAGGATGATTCTGATATTAATCAGATGATTTGTGAATATCTAAACGGAGAGGGATTTTGCTGCTCCCAGGCCTTCTCGGGGAGCGAAGGGAAGCTGCTTTTTTCTATGTCGGAGTTTGATCTGGTTATTCTGGATCTGATGCTGCCGGGGATCCCGGGGGAGGAGCTGATCGAAGTTTTTGCAGACCGGGTTCCGGTGATTGTGCTTTCGGCTAAAAATGGGCTGGATAGTAAGATTGAGCTGCTAAAGGCGGGGGCGGATGATTATATGTGCAAGCCTTTTGAACTGCCGGAGCTGCTGGTCCGGATCCAGGTTCAGCTCCGCAAACGCGGACGGCAGCCTGAGACAGGAACGGATGAGACGATTCTGTCTTATCGGGAATGGACGATGAATCCCGCGAATCATGAGATGACGGCGGGCGGAGTTCCCATCGAGCTTACGAGCCATGAGTTTTTGATCATGGAATTGTTCCTGCGGAATCCGAAACGGGTGTTTTCTAAGCAAATGATCTATGAATATGCCTGGGGTGAGGAGTATCTTGCAGAGGATAAGACGATTAATGTCCATATCAGCAATATCCGCTCCAAGCTGAAAGACAGCGGAACGGATTCTTATATCCAGACGGTCTGGGGATTAGGCTTTAAACTTTCTTAAACATTTTTGAGCACTTTATAAAACTTTGCGTTTTATAATGATGCCATAATCAAAAACATGTAAAGGGAGTTAAGCTTATGAAGGAAGAATACGCTGTAGAGACAAAAGGGCTCTGCAAGACATACGGAAACACAGACGCGGTCAGCCAGCTGGATATGCGGGTAAAGACAGGGGCAGTATATGGGCTGATAGGACCGAACGGTTCCGGTAAGTCCACCACATTGAAAATGCTCTGCGGACTGGTGCGCCCAACACATGGGGAGGCCAGACTATTCGGCAGGAATGTAAATGAACCAATGGTCCGCAGAAGAATGGGCGTGCTGATTGAGGAAGCCGGACTGCACCACGACCTGACGGCACGGGATAATGTGCGGATGAAGGCGGAATGCATGGGGCTGGCCGACCCAAAGAATATCGATTCAGTACTGGAAATAACCGGACTTGCCAATGCAGGTAAGAAGAAGGTAAAACATTTTTCCATGGGAATGAAGCAGAGACTGGGAGTCGCCCTTGCGCTCCTTGGGAATCCCGATCTTTTGATTCTGGACGAGCCGATCAACGGACTGGACCCGGAAGGAATCCGGGAACTGCGGGAACTGATGAATACCTTGAATGAGGAAGGCAAAACGATACTTTTAAGCTCCCATATTCTCGGCGAACTGAGTAAAATCGCATCCCACTATGGGATCATTCGTGAAGGAAGGATGATTGAACAGATCAGCCGGGAAAAACTGGAGGAAAAGTGCCGCGATTATTTCCAGCTTGAAGTGGATAATGTGGACCGTGCGCTTCCCGTTATTTCCGAGAATCTAAGCGATGCCGGTGTGGAAGTTTATGATAACCAGACCCTGCGCATCTACGGTTTCACGGACAGCGCATGGCTGATCCAGCTGCTGGTCACCAATCAGGTCCAGGTGTATTCCTCGGGCTTCCACCACATGAATCTGGAAGAATACTTTCTGGATAAGATGGAAGGGGGTGCCCGCAATGCTTAATTTACTGCGTATGGATCTATACCGGATGAGAAAAGGCAAGGCTGCTTATATCTGCCTGGGCATAATTTTGGCGACAATCGCACTTGTTTATTTTCTTCTCTTTCTGATGCTCACACCCACAGGACAGGCGGCCGCAAGCAGACTTGGCATGATGGATTTTGTAGAGGTGGAGGAAGCAAAAGCCCTGTTCAGGGAGATTAATCTTCTTCTGGTATTCAGACAGTCCAACATGGACGGCGGATTTTTCGCCCTTGTACTCACGATATATTTTACTATATTTGTGTGTGCTGATTATAAAAATGGATTTATTAAAAACATTATGTCCGTGCATGTAAACCGCTGGAAATATGTTGGGAGTAAGTTACTTTCCTTCGCAATCTTAGATATTATCTATCTTGCTGCGGCTTATTTGTTTACCTTTTTAGTAAATCTGTTAATGGGCGGGAATATTCCTGTTACCAGATTCAGTTCTGTGCTGTTTTTCCTGGCTCAGGCATGGGTTCTGACTATGGCAATGCTGGCGCTGGTTCTCCTGGTATGTATGCTCACCCGCAGTATTGCAGCCGGAATTCTTGCAGCCGTATTGGTGGCAAGCGGAGTAATCGCCACCCTGCTGAATGCGCTCCTTGGGCTCTTTCACGCGAATGGCTGGCTGAAATATACGTTATACTTCAGCCTGCGGGACGCGCCGGAGGTGTACCAAAGTCCTGCAGACCTGGCGGGATTTGCCGTGGGAGTTGTGTTCCTGATTGTGTATATGGTAATTGCAGGAACCGCCTTAAGTAAGAAAGATATTTGACCGGCGTCCGGAGTAAGTCTGCCCAGATTGTGAGATAAGTAACAGGAGGTATGTTCATATGATAATCTTCACATTGGCCTTTGGTGCCGCCGCAGTGATTCTGCTGATACGCTGCATCCGTTACCGCCTGGAAATCCGGTCCGTCTGCCGGCAGCTGGATGAACTGGCCCAGGGCAGCCACATGGAACTGTTTGTAAATCGTAAGGATAAAGCTTTCGTGGAACTGTGCCGCAGACTGAATCTGGTGATGAAACTGAGCCGCCAGAAAGAGATGCAGTACGACAAGGCTCAAAAACGGCTGAAGCAGAACATTTCCGCCCTGGCACATGATATCCGCACCCCGCTGACAAGTGCAGCGGGGTATCTTCAGATGGGAATGGAGTGCACGGATGGTGAAAAAAGAGACCGGTATCTGACCGTCAGCCAGGACCGGCTGGAAGAGCTGAAAGATATGCTGGAGGAATTGTTCCTGTACACGAAGCTATCCAGCAGTGAGTTTGAACTTTCTATCCAGCCAGTACAGATACTTCCTCTGCTGGGTGAGTGCCTGGTGGGTATGTACCGGCAGTTTGAAGAAAAGGGAGTTGAACCAGTCGTGGAATTCGAAGATGAAGGAGTCCGGGGTATGGCGGATGAAGAATGCCTGACGCGCATTTTCCGCAATCTGATTCAAAATGCTCTTCTGCACGGGACCGGCGGGATTACAGTGAAGCAGGCCGGCAGCGTGCTGTCTTTTGAAAATCCTGTCGCCGAAGATACTCAGATGGATGTGGAACAGATATTTGACCGGTTCTATAAGGCAGACGGGGCACGCCGCAAGGGTTCCTCCGGACTGGGGCTTGCAATCGTCAGGGAAATGACGGAGAAGATGGGCGGAACGGCCGATGCAGTTCTGGAACAAAATGTATTAAAAATCCGGATCACACTGCAGCAGGAAAATACGCTCTTTAAGCGTCCCGAGTAAGCTTGCGTATCCAATTTCCATAATGTGATTCCAGAAAAGCCGGCACACATTTGAAAATCTGGTCGGCATTCAGACAGCATACAACCACAGCCGGGGATGCTTTTACGACGAATGCCATAATAAAGGAAAGCGGAATTACAATCATCCAGATACTGACCAGATCCATTTTCACAACAAACATTGCATTGCCGCCGCCCCGGATAATTCCGTTATTCGTGGGCATCTGATAAGACATGCCCACGATCACCACGCTCAGGATAAGCAGGAATGTATTCGCCATCTCCTTCGTGGAAGCGGAAAGTTCATACAGATTCAGGATGGGGATTCTAATAAAGAACAGAATAATCCCGGAAACAATCCCAATTCCCAGAAACAATTTCTGCAGCCGGATGGAATATTGTTTCACCACTTTGATATCTCCCATCCCGATGGTCTTGCCAATAATAATAGAAGCGGTGGATGCCGCGCCCACTGCCATGGATTTGACCATCATAAAGAGGGTCGATGCCACACTGTTAGCGGCAATCGCTGCAGCAGTCATATGTCCCAGTATTACGGTCTGCAGAGCCGTATTCAGGCCCCAAAGCCCCTGCACCACCAGCATGGGCGCTGTAATCCTGAAGTAATCCCTGCAGAGAACCCGGTCAAACTGCAGGTAATCTTGCAATTTCAGGTTCAGCCTCTTCTCCTTTTTCACTACAAAGACGATCAAAACCGCACATTCTATGATTCTGGCAATCAAAGTCCCAATTGCCGCCCCTCTGGCTCCCAGCTCCGGCGCTCCGAAGCGTCCGTAGATAAGAACATAATTAATCCCGCAGTTCACAAAAAATGTCACTGCAGAAAGGCACATAGCGATCCGCACCACCTCCACACTGCGCAGAGCCGCCAAAAGCAGCTGAGTAACAGCAAAAAGCAAGTATGTAAACCGAATAATCCCCAGATACTTCACGCCTTCACCAATAATCGCCTGATCCGTCGTAAACATCCCCAATGCCCGGTAAGGAAACAGACTGACCAAAACAAAAAGCAGCACCCCGACAGCAAGCGCCGCATGCATGGCAGAAGCCGCAATCTTCTTCATCGGCCCCACCTGCTTCTTTCCCCAGTACTGGCTGCAGAAAATAACAAGCCCGTCCCCCAGCGCCATCAACAGCTGCTGATAAATAAACTGAATCTGATTCACCGCCGCAACCCCGGCCAACGAAGTCTCACTATAAGCCCCCAGCATCAGATTATCTGCCAGATTCACGCTCAAAGTAATCACATTCTGCAGCACCAGCGCACTATATATCTTAAAAAAATTCACATAAAACGCTCGATCCTTAACCATTCCCACCACCTCATAAACAAAAAATATTGCTAAACGCTATTCATTATACGCCTGAACCAAATATTTTTCTATCATAAATTCCCTTCTCTTCCTTATACAAAGAAAACTCGTAAAAACTCAGGCAAATCTAAACGATTACGAAAACTCCCCATATCCCCTCCAGCCCTTCCTGCTCTACCGCCCGGAAGCGCCCAGCTCCGCCAAAGGAGAGGCAGGATGCATCTGTAAAAGAAGACAGGGGGGCTGGAAGCGTCTTTACGGCAGTTAGCTGGAGTTGAGTAAAAAGGAAGAAAAACCAGGGTGAGATATGTGATCACAAATCACATATCTCCCTGGCCCCAGGGCCTGAAGCCATCAAGGCTTCAGGTACTGTGCCCAGGTCTGCCCTGGTTTTCCTTCCTTTTTGCTCTACTCCAGCTTGCTGCCGTATTCCGTTTCCAGCCCCCCTGTCTTCTTTTACAGACGCATCCTGTCTCTCCTTTGGCGGAGCGTCCCCCCATTCCAATCCGTTCACCCATTTTTACGATTGTTTCGCATCCTGCCCGGGTATTGAGAATCAGCCGTTCCTCCAGTTCTACCGCATCTTTCTGAAAAAGCAGAACCACGGTGGACCCTCCGAACTCGAACCGCCCCTTAGGTTCACCTCTCTTGACCCGACATGCCTCATGGTAGTTCGTAATACGTCCCACCATCAGCGCGCCGACCTCCATCATCAGCACAGTCTTAAAATGCCTGCTCTTTAGAAGTGAATATTCCCTCGTATTTTCTTTATAAATTGGATACACATCCCCTGCCGCTGGATTTACTGTATGATAAATGCCGCTGATGCGGTAATTTTTTGACTTCTCCCCGTCATCCACATAGCAGTATCTGTGATAATCATCCACCGTCAGACGGAACACGCAGGCCCAGCCGCCCTCATAGCGCTTAGCCAGACTCGCACAGCGCAGCAGCGATTCCACCGTATACTCGGTATCTTTGATGCAGAATCTGCTCTTCTTCCCTTCTTCTACAGTAATCGGATATACACTCAGCTTCCCGTCACAGGGACTGATCAGCGTCCCTTCCCCGCCTTCCAGCGGACGTGCTCCCGGTTTGATCTCCCGCGTAAAAAATTCATTGTAGGACTTATATCTCTGATCCACATAACAGGACAGATCGATACCGTTTTTTTTCACAAAAGGATCAATCAGGCATGTGGACCATCTTCTGTCCAGCAGCCATCCTCCTGCTCTTGAAATCCCCGGCCTCACCAGCAGGCCGACGAGCATCCTTCCGCTCCTGTGGGTATAAAGCCACTCAAGCAGACTGTCCTGCCCGTTCTTTTCTTCGGTCATATTGCCGTCTCTGTCGATATATTTCATATGTAATCACTGCATCCCCGCCTGTTATATCCATATCAGCTTCCCGGGGATTTCCTTTCTGCCGTATTCCTGTAAGCTTCTCGTTTAAGCTACGCGTTTTGTTTCTCCATTACCGCCTTACAATCCAGGGCCAGCCCGGGTGAAAACTGATTCTGTAACGTGTAAAGAACAGCATAATCACAACCGCTGCGGCAACAACGCCCACGATAACCGCCAATGTCATGTTTTTCGGCTTTTTCAGTTTAAAATTCACGATAAACAGGATGCCCACGACCAAAAGCGCCAGATGCAGGCAGATCCGAAACACAAAGTCCGGTACGAAAAACTGAATCATAAATACCAGCGGCAGAACAATGGCCATGGATGTAATCGGAAGCCCCCGGTAAAACTTTTCCCCGTCCTCCGATACCAGGGCATTCTTAGCCTCCATTACATTAAAAAACGCAAGCCGGACCACGGAATTGATACAATATAAGATAATAATTGCCAGACCGATCGGCCCCCGTACGCCCAGCAGATAACAGATCAATGCCGGAAATGCCCCAAAACAGACAACATCACACAGGGAATCGATCTGAATCCCAAATGCTTTCTCGTCCTCGGTCCTGTCCTTTTTTGCCCGGGCAATCTTCCCGTCAAACATATCGCAGAGTCCGGATAAAGCCAGGCAGATAATAGCCGTTTTAAATCTTCCGTGAATCGCCTGCGTCATCCCGAATACGGATATGCCAAGGCTTGTATAGGTTAATACCACCGTATAATTATAAAATCCAATCATGTTTTCTCTCTTTTCCTTTGTTTATATTTTATCTGCTGCCTTCTGGCCAATCGTCAAATGCGCGAACAGCGTCATTCCCGCGCTGAGCAACAGTTGTACATAGTACGCAATTCCGCGGCTTAGTACCATCCCGGGCAGAAGAAGACCCGCTGCAAATACCCCTTTGAAGATAATCAAAAATAGATTCTCACTGATTCCCATGCCTCCCGGAAGCGGCAGCATATCGACCGATACTGATACCACTGCCTGGAGCATAACGACATCATATATATGAGCCCCGTGAAGTCCAAAAGACCTGTACACAAACCATGTTACAAAAAACAGGGCGAATCGCTGAAAAAATGTAATCAGAAGGACATTGACCATGACTCTGGCATGGCTGCGCAGATAGGCTGCCGTCGCGTTATACTGATCCATGGAATTCTCCAGCTTCTGAGTTCTCTCCGGCTTGTGCTTCATGATATGGATACGCTCCAGTATTCTCAGGCACCGCATCATAATTCCCTTCGCCAGAGCCGGATGGAATGCCAGAATTGACATAGCTATGCAGCACGCCACATTCAACCCTACCCCCAGGTAGAATACCGGCAGAATTCCTTCCAGGTATTTATGTACAAATCCCCTTTGGAAAAAGGCGACAAACAATCCAACAGCTACTAATACTGACTTATATGTAATTGTAACAATCATCAGCACCAATGTCGAGACAGGAACCGGAATTTTATTCTTCCGCATGTAATATATCTGCATCGGCTGCCCGCCGCTGGCCGACGGGGTAATGGCACTGAAAAAGAACCCAACGCAGGAATACAAAAAGCAGGTCCGCTTCTTCTCCCGGATCCCCAGCGTTCCGAACATATAATGGATGATGATGGACTCTCCCCAGATAAATACAACCACTCCCAGTATTCCCGGAAGAAGATACCATGGATTTACCTGCAGGATGGCCTTAATCACGGCCCGGAGGTCCTCCCCTTTAAATACACTATAGATCGTCAATGCAAATACGACCAGGAGAAAGACGATATTTACAATCTTTTTCTTTTTACTCGTCACAGCCCACCTGCTTTCCCGCAGACGTCACCCGCCTGCGAAAACATTTTCTGTCCAGCATGTCAAATACCCGTTTTGGAAAACGGTACAGCTGTGTGTGGAATGCCACCCGGTACATACCTTCAGCCAGCAGGATCCCTCCGATCACATCTACTATGTAATGCTGTTTTGTAAACTGCGTGGATGCACAGACCAGCAGCGCAAACAGGCAGGAAAAGGCTCGGTATGCCTTCGGCACATTCTTCTGCCCCCGGATACCGATATAGCAGAACCAGCTCACAAGGCAGTGGATGGAGGGGAACAGCCTGGTCGGGTCATCCACCCCGTACACCATTCCCAGAAGCGTCTCCCAGATCCCGCCGCCGGACAGCACCGGCCTGACATTGGTGGTGGGAAGCACGAGATAGAAAAATGCGCATACCAGCCTGGACAGCATATCCGCTGTCACAAACCGGATGCAGTGATCTTCCCCCTGCCGTGCAATTAATATATAGTTCACAATCCAGAACACATAGCACCCCAGATAGACGGCAACAAATCCCGGAATAACAGGAACCGCCCGGTCTATGGGAAGCGTTAAGTCATAATGTTTCCATGATCCCGCCAGCAAATCCGTGCCGGTATAAACTATAAAGTTCAGGATCACACAGGATAGCAGCGGGAACACCGCATATTGTGGTACAACCGGTTTTCTTTTTCCGGATATTTTCCCCATAACAGTCTCCCTTTCTCTTCAGTCTATTGCTATTATAACAGACTTTTGGAAAGTTGCACCTCTTCTATCCGTTTCTTTCATAAATCCTAATAAATTTTTAAGAATTCTGGAAAATCTTCCATATTAAAGGTGTGGTTTAACCAGGGACATTTTTATAATAATCTTCAATCGAAAAATACCGCCCGGAGTGTACAATCCCCGCAGGATCATATACTTCGGGCGGTAAAACGTTACGATGCACGGCCTATGGGCTATGCATAGTAACGGTAAAACGTCTCTGTTTCACTTCATATCTACAAAATCCTACAGCTTAATAGAAACAAAGGTTCCGTCTGCTGCCTCCACATGTACTACTTCGAGTCCCTTATTTTCCTTCAGTATATCCATGCATTCGTCCAGCAGCATCACAAGGACCTGTCTGGTAATCAACACATCATAGGGCGGGGGCACATCCCTGCGCATCTGCCGGAAAGCAGCTTCCGGTATAACTTTTACCGCAAGTGACGCCATCCCCATGGGAACCGGAATTCTAAGATTTACATCTTTTGATCTGACTACTACCATCATGATACATATCCTCGCTTACCTGCTATTTGTCCACATAGATTCTGACTGTAGTACCGTCTGCCGCACTGACATTCACAAAATCGCCTTCAACCTCTTCATCCAGGCACTCGGATACGGCATCCATAATGGAAGATAAATCCATCCCCTGCAGTTCCTGTTCCGGCAGCGGAAGCTTTCCGGTTGCCTTGAGCACCTTTTTCACTGCGCCAACCGGGAACTGGATGTTTACTTTATCTCCCGCAGTACTGTCCACAATGATGCGGAACATCTTCTTGTCATAGCTTCTGTGCGCAACAGCTGTCGTCTGCTCCGCCTCTACTCCCATCGCTTTCATAAGCTCTGCCGCCTGCTCCGCGGTTATCGTACGATCTTCCACCATTTTTAAAATTCTTAATCTCTCGTCCATAATGACCTCCGATTTTTCGTCTATTATCATGAATTCTTTCTGCAGAGTTTGTATTACCGCTCCCCCTGCCTGCTTATTATTACTTACTTCAGCTTGCGGATCGCCTCCTCCGCGGTGATCTCGCCCTGCTCCAATGCTTTAAGGACAGCCTCCCGCAGGAGCATCTCTTCGTCCTGTGCCGCATCCTTCTCATACCCAAGCCTTTGAATGACGCCGTCCAGTTTCGCCCTCACAGTGGGATAAGAGATTCCCAGTTCCTTTTCCACTTCTTTGATGTTTCCCCGGCACTTGATAAATGTCTCGGTAAAATGCAGCTCCTCGGCCGACAGGTAGTCAAACTTGCTGAGTGTAAAATCATTTTCTATCACTGTCCCGCACTTGGCACACTTCAAACGCACAACACTGAGTTCCCCGTCACAGACCGGGCACTGGCTAATGACTTTTTTCATATATCCACTTCCTTTCTGTTAATAATATAGCACTTATGTTTAGATTATTCAATACAAATATTAATTATTTTAATTTTTATATTAAATATTTGAATTATCTTGTCTTGTTTTTTTATTTTTCTTTATTTACTGTCCTGTTTTACCATCACAGAAGCGGCTGAAGTAAAACTGCAGCACAAGGTATTTAAAAAAGCCAGGGCTGAAATCCACCATAGTAGATCTCAGCCCTGATTTTACTTCATTTACAGAGACTTGGGTCTTATATCTAAGCTGCTTTTATATCTAAATATCTTTACTCCCGCGCCATACGTTTTTTCCTTTTTTGCGCATACATCTTTTGGTCCGCCTCCCGGATCAGCAACTCGCAATCGGAGATCTCCGTACTCTCAACAATACCATAACTAAAAGAAAGCGGGTAGGGAAATCCACTTTCTTCTGCAAGATTTCGCAGCCTGTCATTGATCGCTTCCGCCTTCTTCTCAGCCTCTTCTGCCCTCATGCCGGCAAGAAGAAGCAGAAGCTCATCGCCTCCATAGCGAAACAGGGAGTCGCTGTTACGACAGACACTGCGGATCTCCCTGACTGCTGTCAGAATATAGCGGTCCCCCTCCTCATGTCCATGTCGGTCATTGACAGTTTTGAGGCCGTCCAGGTCCAGAAAGCATAAGGCAAAGCGGGTGCCCTCTGCCAGCATTGCATTGACGGTTTCCTCCGCATACTGCCTGTTATAAAGCCCGGTCAGAGAATCAATAGCCGCCTGCCGCCGCAGGTACTGTGCTTCCCACTCCTGCTCCCTCAGTTCCTGTTCTATATGCAAGTTTTTCTCCCGATAGTCGTCCAGCTCACAGATCCGGACCGTATAGCGTACGGCAATATAAAACCCAATCACGCTGAATAGACAGGATTTGATGCTCCATACCTTCAATAGCAGATCGTTTAGTGGTGTAGAGTACAGGAGCAGATTCAGGAACAGATAAAAAAAGAGTCCTGCCATCATTTCCAGCAGAAATGCATGATGCTGGGGATGGCTTAATATTAGGCGAAGCCGCTCAATAAATACTGTGCTGAATACATGCATGATGGCGCCCGCCAATAGAAATCCCAACAGCACGGGTAACCCCTTCAGATTATCAGCATTCGTTATATGGTTATCAAAGCGCTGCAGAGGCAGATTCAACATAACCGCAATGATACTTCGGCAGAAAATATTGGCCGAAAGTCCATAGATAATCCCCGTAAGTGTACTGAACAGCGCACATTTTCCATCTCCTTTACCGAAGATAAGCGTTTCAAAAAACAAAAGAAACGCGAACAGAAACCAGTTTACAATTAATGGGAATTCTAACACACTGCAGGCAACGAAGAACAGGTAATTGAGGATAAAACTGAGCAGGACGAACCGGACGCGTCTTTCCTGCATTTGACGAAGCTTTCCGGCCATCGAAAAATACTGCCAGTTAAAATAGTAATAAGCCGCAGCCGTGATCAGCAAAAGCATCTCATTCTCTCCTCTCTGATCCGTTCCTCTTTTGTTTATCCAGATACATCGCCTGATCAGCCCGGTGTAAGATTTGTTCTACGCTGCCGTTATAATTGTCTGTAACAAAAGCGATTCCGTAACTGAAAGAAAATGAGGGCCTGCATTGCTCCTCCATATGTATACGTATGGATTTCATCCGTTTTTCCGCTGCTTCCAGAGAACATCCGGGCAGCATGACAATAAACTCATCCCCGCCTACCCGTGCAAATACATCCGCCTTTCTCAGGCAGGAACTAAGCTCTTTTGCAAAGCGTATAAGGTAGAGATCCCCTGCATGATGGCCCTCCCGGTCATTAATCTGTTTGAGGAGGTCCAGATCTATAAATACAAGAGAAAACGGTTCCTTCTCCTGCAGAAGAAATCCTATTCGTTCCGTGGCGTAGCGCCGTGTAAAGATTCCGGTCATTGAGTCCAGAACGATCTTACTGCGGAGTTCAGCAGCCGTCCGATTCTGCTCTTCCAGTCTTTCCATCAGATGATGGTGCTCCTCCTCCAGATAATGTACCTTCAGAATCCGGTAGAAATGACTGAGGAACCTGATCAGATAAAACTCCAGCAGCAGCGTGCTTCCGACTAAAAAAAGCGGCAGCAGCCCCCAGCTGATATCTGCAATGCACAGCACGCTGTCCAGCAGCAGGAAAATATTACAGAACCAGAGAAATATCATAAATGGCCGGACTTCCTCGCTCTCCGACTGCGTGCGGAGTACCTCCAGTATCATACCCCAGCGCGGGATCAGCCAGGCAGTCAAACTATTCGCAGCCAATACAACGCCGGCTGTGGCAATCCGCCAGGAGGGCTGCTGCAAAAGCTCGTTCATCTGTATCCCTGTCGCCAGTGAAATGGTACCAACCAGAATCATATGCAGCGCCATAGTTGTCAAATGGGTAAGATTAATCAGAAAAAGTTCTTGGGAGCGATACCGGCTGTTGCGGAGCAGCCGGGAGAGTTTCCCTCCATATGCCAAAATATAAAACAAGGGCAGAGGAATATTGACCATTCCCCAAAAGAAAAACAAAAGAAAAGCGGGGAGATAGTTCAAAATCCGCTTCAGTACCGTATTCTTTTGCTTGTATCCCAAAGTACTCATAGCGTGTTCTGATAAACAGGCAAAAAGAAGGGATAAAACGACGGGCACCAGAAGCCCCCAGCCAAGGTAGATCGGAAATGGCAATGTAATCCCTCCTTCTTCTGCGTTTCTCTCAGCTCTTTTCTCTATACATTGTTCATATTAACAGGATTTATTATATCAGACCTAAATGGAAAACACAATCTTATCTCCCTTTGGCCGCCGAATATCACTGCAACGTAAAAGCGTCCGGACTTCAATAATCCGAACGCCATCTTCATATAAACTATTCTTGGTGATTATGCGTTGCCACAGACGCCCCCTAATATTTCTTCGAGTGCATTCTTACTGCTTGTGTGGCATCTGATTACATCTGCATTGCATCTTCCTGCCTCATCCACAGCGCATTTCACCATTTTATGGGATACAGTATTCGTGAAGAGCACGATCAGATCCGGACTGCCAATCTGTTTTCCCAGCGCCGCAGACATCTGGGTAAATACCTTTGCTTTACAGTGGAACTGTTTACAGATTTTTTTATACTGACCTACCATACGGTCATGTCCTCCAATTATTACTATACTCATAAAATCCTCCTTATTGACTTTCTGCATAATTCTTCCATGTTATGATTCATATTCTAACGCTTTGTATTTTTAGTTAGTTTAAACTAACTTATATATATCATAACCGGTTTTATCCAAAAAATCAATAACATATACGGAAACTTTTTCTCAATTAGATGTCATTCTCTTCATTGAAATGCAAGGCTGACTTTCGTTGTCGGGAAATTTTATCGTTTCCTACATCTGCACTACTTTGTCAGCAATCCCCATTGTAGATTTTCTGTGAGAGACAAGCAGAATCAATTTCCCTTCTTTCTCTTTTTTCAGGCTCTTCAGTATGATGCCTTCGTTCAGGCTGTCAATGTTGCTGGTAGGTTCATCCAGCAGTATCATCCGGCTTTTGTGCAGAAAGGCCCTGGCAATCCCGATCCGCTGCTTCTCCCCGCCGGATATACAGTCTCCAAGCTCTGTCAGCCTGCTTTCATACCCTTTGGGCAGCGACATGATAAATTCATGGATGGACGCTTTCTTTGCCGCCTCCTCCACTTCCTGCCTGGTGGCATTCTCATCCGCAATCTTGATATTATTTTCGATCGTATCATGGAACAGAAATGTTTCTTGTGTCACATAGGACATGCCGCGGCGCAGGGAATTCGTCCGGATGTTGTTCACGTTTTCAGTTCCATAGGTAATCTTCCCCTGATCCGTCTCGTAAAAGCGCATCATCAGCTTCAGCAGGGTAGACTTCCCGCAGCCGCTTTTTCCGAATATCCCATGGATTTTACCAGGTTCAAAATCAGCGTTAAAGTTCTCCAGAACGCCATCCTGCTCCTCCTGATACCGGAAACTGATATCACGGCAGCAGGCGGCGCCTTCGCCCAGCGCTGCGCCGGCTATCACATCTTCTACAGCAGGCTTCTCCTCCAGGATATTAAGAACGCGGTTTCCGCTTGCAAGTGTATGATTCAGGTTGTTTGACAGTGCAGATAATGCCGCCGTAGGGCCAAAGGAACTCATCATAGCAATGACCGCTGTTACACCCTGGTAAAACTCCATTTTGCCCCCGCGGATAAGAAGACCGCAGAGAACCAGCATGAGAATCCCGGCGGCAAGAATCACCGTGTCTGTGGAAATCCGCTGCACGTTTTCATCTTTTTTCAGCCCTTTACTGGTCTTTTCCAGTTCTTCTGTCTGCTCCGCCATCTTCTCCATGCGCTTCTTGGTCTGTCCATACTGCAGCAGCTCTTCCAGCCCGTAAAGATTATCCAGCACGGCAGTGTTCAGCTCACCAAAAGAATCCCGGTACTTCTGTCCGCTGTCTTTTCCTTTTTTCCCGTTTAACAGGGGGATTACCACACCCACTGCCGCATAGGACACAAGAGCAAGCGCGCCTGCCCCAGGATGCTGAAGCCCGATGAATATGGTCATAAAGACCGATGTAATCACCGCAATGGCAGCCGGTGAAATGGTATGGGCATAAAACACCTCCAGCAGTTCAATATCACTGGTAATAATCGATATCAAGTTTCCCTTCCCGCTGCCGTCCAGTTTCGCCGGCGCCAGCTTTCTAAGGGATGCAAAAACTTTATGGCGGATTCTAGCCAGCAGTTTAAATGCGATGTAATGATTGCATGACTGCTCCGCATAGCGCAGAATCCCTCTGAATACAGCGAATATAATCAAAACGGCTGCGATCATATAAAATGGTTTTCCATCGTAAAGCCCCGCCGCGGACAGCAGGCCATATCCCCCAAAAACGGTCAGGAATGTGGCGGCAAGATTCCCTATACATCCCATAAGGACCGCCAGCGCCATAAGACCCAAAAGCGGTTTAACCATACCAATCAGCCCGGCCATCACCTGGAATGAACTCCTTGTTTTTTCTTCTTTATGTCCCATTATGCCGCCCCCTCTCCTGTATATTTTTCCAGTTCTTTCTGGCCTGTATAAAGCCTTGCGTAGTCTCCCTGCATCTTCATCAGCTCCGCATGGGTGCCCTGCTCCGCAATCCGGCCCTCCCTGATCATCAGAATCTGGTCTGCGCCAGTCACATTTGCCAGCCTGTGGGAAATCAAAAATACTGTTTTCGTGCCCGCAAGCCCGTGAATGACCTTCATGATCTGGTTCTCGCTTTCTGCATCAATGTTGGACGTCGCTTCGTCAAAGATATAGATATCGCTGTCGTGCAGTATGGCGCGTGCCAGGGCGAGGCGCTGTTTCTGGCCGCCGGACAGGTTCGATGCCTTCTCATCCAGCTGCATAGAAAGTCCTCCTTTTTCCATCACAGTTTCATACAGGCTGACCTGTCTGAGCACATCCAGCATCTCTGCCTCCGATGCGTCTTCCCTGCCCATCCGCAGGTTCTCCATGACCGTGCCCTTGAACAGGTAACTGTCATGACGGATCCTGGTAATCTTGCTGTAAAGCGTCTCCTCAGCCAGATCACGGATGCTGACGCCGCCGACGGTGACGTCTCCCTTATATGACACGTGATCCTGCATCAGAAGAGATGCGATGGTGCTCTTTCCGCATCCGGATTCGCCTACCAGCGCTGTGAATCCCTTCTGGGGCACTTCAAAACTGACGCCCTTTAGCACCTGCTTTTCCTCATCGTAGCCAAAGGATACATCCTGAAAGCGGACCTCATTGCCTTCCGTCCGACAGACCGTCCCCTTCTGCGGCACAGGTGCATCCAGAAGCAGGAAGATCTTATCCGCCGCTGCGTTACCGTTCATGGCTATGTGAAAGAAAGATCCAAGCAGGCGCAGGGGCAGGAAAAACTCGGCCGATATCATGATCATGAAGAAACACTCCTCCAGGCTGATCCTTCCTTTTCCAAATTCCAGGATACCCAGAATGATTCCCGCTGCGGCGCCCCCGTATGCGACCAGATCCATGACACTGATCGAATTCAGCTGCATAATCAGCACACGCATAGTGATCTTCCTGAACTTTTCTGCTTCCTCATCCATTTTCCTGGCATATCTGTCATCCGCCTGATAGATTTTCAGAGTGGTCAGCCCCTGGAGGTTCTCTAAAAAAGAATCCCCCAGTTCCGTGTACGTCCCCCAGTAGCGGTTCAGCATTTTCTTTGCAAATTTCTGTACTGCCACGATGGAAAGTGGAATCAGCGGCACACACAGAAGCAGGACAACTGCTGCCTTCATGTTCATGGTTCCCACGATCACAAACAGGGTCAGCGGGGCCAGCAGGCTGTAAAAGAACTGCGGTACATACTTCCCGAAATAGATCTCCAGCTGATCCACGCCTTCCGTACTGATCTGGACTGCCTCGGAGGTTGCAATCGTATCTCTGTACCTGCCGCCCAGTTCCATCAGCTTTGCATAGACTTTCTCCCGAAGGCGGCGTTTGACTTCCGTGGACGCCCGAAATGAGAACCTGCTGTTCAGAGAATTCATGATCCCCCTGACCAGAAGCACTGCTGCCAGAATCAATAGCATCCGCCAGATGCCGGCTGTCTCCAGGCTGCCCGTCCTCATATCACCTATAAAATCAGCTGCTGCCAGCATAAGAATTACATTCGCAAGCAGGATGCCCCACTGTGCGGCTACCATGCCGGCGACATATTTTTGATTATCCCGAAACTCTTTTAATAACCGTTTATGAAACATGTGCTTTTTTCCCCTTTCTGATTCTTCTCCCATAACGCGTGATATGACCGATCAGGAAGATACAGAATACGAGTCCTGACATCTTATGTAGGATTTTCACCGCCATCACGCCTCCCAGGGGGTGGATTAAAAATCCGGAAAGAACCATAATCACTGTTACAATATAAAACAAAACCTCACCATACTTTTTCATTGATGTGCCGCTCCCTTTCGCTTTTCTTTCAGTGTAACCATCACATGGCGGACCGCCAGTACCGGGTGTACCAGCAGCATTCTGGGTCCCGCATACCGCATAACCAGCCTGATCTGCTCCTGCATCTTTGGTGCATAACAGTGTACTGTGCAAGCGCTGCAGAACGTTTTAGTCTCCATAAACGGGCATTTTTCTGTCCGTTTCAGTGCGTATTCCCTCAGGCTTTCGCATGAGGGGCACAGTTCTTCTTTTGTATGATGATTTCCCCTGCAGTAAATGGAGATCATGGCATCCAGCATCTCCATCTCCTGCCTGCGCTTTTTCCCGGCATCTGTCTTATTATTCATTTACTGCGATCTCCCTGTTCTCGCTCTTTGCCGTCTTGATTTTAAAAGTAAAATAATAGATGTGGAACAGAGCAACCGCAAGAATCACCGCTTTTGCCTGCCATACAGGCACGATCAGAAAACTGATTGTAAAGATCAGGCACAGTGTACCGAGCGCTTTTTTCTTTGCAGCCTTCTCCATCTCTTTCTTGTTCACGGCTGGCTCTACATATTTCTGGTACATTATGGTTGACAAAAACCATGTGTGAAACTTTTCTGAACCCCTGGCAAAGCAGACCGCCGCCAGTATCAGAAACGGAGTTGCCGGAAGAAGCGGAAGGATAATCCCCACGACCCCCAGTCCGACAAAAAAAAATCCCAGCGCAATAAATATACCATTGATAATCTTTTTCATATTCACCTCTTTTTGATCATACATTTCCTTTTTATCCCAATTTAAAAGCGCTTAGTGGGAGTGTCTCTCATTAAGCGCTATAATTGTTTTATAATGCCGCAGAGGCAGAAGCGTCCTGTTCATACAGGCAGCCGTACCTTTTCTCCTGTCTCAGAGAATGAGTACCAGCTTCCGGTTCATTGCCCCGATTTCTTCCAGGGTGTTCACCATTCTGTATACCGTTGCCATGCCGATCTTATGGTCGATCTGGGCTGCTTTATAATAAATTTCCTTGCAGCTCTGACATTCATCTTCCAGAATGATATCGATTAACACGAGACGCTGCTTCGTAATCCTGCATCCGTTCTCTTTTAGTTTCTCAATGATCAACTCTTTACTTTCCACAATGACCTCCGCAATGTTTACAGTCCCCGCCGCACTGAATTGATTTACCGTTCTTTTTATCCCGTATCATGCCGCGGATTACAAGTGCAACCGCACCCACTACGATAGCTCCCGCCAGAAGTGTTCCCATAGAAGCTGCCTCCTTTCATACAGGAACCGGCTGAATATCGGTTCCTGAATTCTTTGTTACTTGACTCTTGCCAGATTCTTTGTGTTAACTTTTAACGTTTTACTCTCTTTATATGGCCTTACTAACAGATAAACAAATCCAATCACAAGAATAATTGCCGCAACAACTCCAACGCCAAAGGTTCCCGCCGTAATAAATGTTCCGATCTGATATACACAGAGTGCAACTACATATGCGAGCAGTGTCTGATATCCTACTGCAAACCAGAACCATTTTGCGTTGTTCATCTCTCTCTTAATCGCGCCCATTGCTGCAAAGCATGGTGCACACAGGAGGTTGAATACAAGGAAGGAATATGCTGCAACTGCGGTCATGCTTCCTGCAAGTGATCCCCAGATTTCGTTTCCTTCCTCTGCCACTTCCGCGAAGCCATAGAGGATACCGAATGTACCGACTACATTTTCCTTTGCTACCAGGCCAGTGATTGCCGCAACCGCTGATCTCCAGTCTCCCCATCCAAGCGGAGTGAATATCCAAGCGATTCCGTTGCCAACTGCCGCCAGGATGCTGTGATCTAATTCCATATCTTCAAGCATTCTGAACTGACCGTCGATCCATCCGAAGTAGGAAGTAAACCATACCAGGATCGTGGAGAGCAGGATGATGGTTCCGGCTTTTTTGATAAAGGACCAACCGCGTTCCCACATGCTGCGAAGTACATTTCCCACAGTTGGAAGGTGATATGCCGGAAGTTCCATAACAAACGGAGCCGGATCGCCTGCAAACATTTTTGTTTTCTTTAAAATAATCCCGGAGCAGATGATCGCAGCAATTCCTACGAAGTAAGCGCTTGGCGCCACCCACCAGGCTCCGCCGAACAAAGCGCCTGCGATCAGTGCCACGATCGGCAGTTTCGCACCGCACGGAATGAAGGTTGTCGTCATGATCGTCATCTTGCGGTCTCTGTCATTCTCAATCGTACGGGATGCCATAATTCCCGGTACGCCGCAACCGCTGCCAATAAGCATTGGGATAAAAGATTTTCCGGAAAGTCCAAATTTACGGAAGATTCTATCCATGATAAATGCAACTCTGGCCATATATCCGCATGCCTCCAGGAAAGCAAGGAAGATAAACAGTACAAGCATCTGCGGTACAAACCCGAGCACCGCACCGACACCGGCTACAATACCATTCAGGATCAGTCCCTGCAGCCATGCCGCACAGCCGATCGCATTCAGTCCGGATTCAATCAGAACCGGGATGCCGGGGACCTCCAGCCCGAACAGGCTCCAGCCGTCGCCGAACAATCCGTCATTTGCCCAGTCCGTAGCCCAGGTGCCCACCGTTGTGACCGACACATAGTAGACAATAAACATGACAACCGCAAAAATCGGAAGCGCCAAAAACCGGTTTGTAACAATTCTGTCGATCTTGTCGGAAACCGTCATCTTTCCTCGGCTGCTCTTAGTATAGCACTCATCTATAATAGAAGAAATATAAACATACCTTTCATTTGTAATAATGCTCTCGGTATCATCATCCATCTCTTTTTCTATGGCATTGATCTCTTCCTTAACATCGGGTACAAACTTCATCTGGGAAGAAATCTTGTCATCCTTCTCGAGAAGCTTGATCGCGAAAAACCTCTTCTGGTCCTCCGGTACGCCGCTGCCGATTTTGTTCTCCACCAGATTCAGTATATCTTCTACCTCCGGTGCAAATTTGTGAACCGGAGGCGCTGCATTTCTGCTCTTTGCAATCTTCACAGCCCTCTCTGCAGCCTTTGTAACTCCATTTCCCTTCAGCGCTGATATTTCAACGACTTCGCAGCCCAGTTTTTTGCTCAGCTTATCAATATGTATCTTGTCTCCGCTCTTCTCGACCACATCCATCATATTTACTGCCATAACAACCGGTATTCCCAGTTCCATGAGCTGTGTGGACAGATAGAGATTTCTTTCAATATTCGTTCCGTCTACAATATTCAGTATCGCATCCGGCTTTTCATTGATAAGATAATTTCTTGCAACTACTTCCTCCAGTGTGTACGGTGAGAGGGAGTAGATACCCGGAAGGTCCATGATGATAACATCCTTATTCCCTTTCAGTTTTCCTTCTTTTTTCTCAACCGTAACCCCCGGCCAGTTCCCTACAAACTGATTGGAACCGGTCAGAGCGTTAAACAATGTCGTTTTTCCGCAGTTCGGATTTCCTGCCAAAGCAATTTTAATAGCCATTTTACCCTTTCCTCCTGACAACAATTCAAGCTAATCAACTTATTGTGTTCTATATTCTTTCAAGTCTGCCCTTGAATTAGTCACCGCTAACCAGCAGGTGAAAAATTAGATGCAGAAATGTCCGCTATGATCTATTCAACCAGAATCATCTCCGCATCTGCTTTGCGCACAGACAGCTCATACCCTCTGACTGTGATCTCCAGAGGATCGCCCAGGGGCGCTACCTTTCTCACGAAAACATCCACACCTTTTGTGATTCCCATATCCATAATACGTCTCTTTACCGGGCCTTCACCAGTCAGTTTCGTCACCCTGGCCGTCTCACCGCACGGTATCTCCTTTAATGTCTTCATTATCTTGTTTCTCCTTCCCTTTAGCCAACCATGATTTTATTCGCCATATCCCTGCCAATGGCAACCCTGGATTCTTTTACGTTAACAATCATATTTCCTCCGATTACTGAGACAACCGTAACTGTCCCACCGGCAACAAAACCAAGGTTCTCCAGAAATCTCCTGGTCTCTTCCTTACCTCCGACTTTGCGGATAACATTGGGCTCGCCTTCTCTCATCATTGTCAATGGCATCACTTTTCATCTTCTTTCTTTGGAATAGTTGATAATACTTTTCATTTACAAGGTTAGTATAATCTAACTTCCAGTATTTGTCAAGCACTTTTATGAATCGGGATTCAGCGACTAGCTTTAGACGCGGATGGGGGACGCCAAGCAAACTGTAAGCCGCAACTCCTCCGGCCTGTATGGTCGGTTTAAAATCCTGACCGCTTAACGAAGAAGCTCTAAGAGCTTCTAATCGTCCGCTATAAGGCGTTTTAAACCGACCATACAGGCCGGAGGACTTGCGGCTTACAGCTCGCTTGGCTGGTTCATCCGACCGGCAGTAAAAAACACGTTCCCAGGTTGGGAGCCCGAGACGGGGGAGGCGGATGAAGTTGGGTATGCGTATCATGCATTCTGCTTACATTGATTTTAAAGATTTTATGTATGGGATCTAACGAACCACTAATTCTGTTCCATCCGCTGCTACGGTTTTGGGCTCACCTCGTCATTCACGTCCCCCATCCGCGCCGAGGCTAAAGCTCGTCGCTAAACCCCGAATATTTGAAATTCTTTAAATAAACTTTCACAAAATTCTTTGTCTGCAGTCGCACGTTTTAAATCCTCAAATCTCCCAGCCTCTATAAGCAGCCTTGTCAGTTCAAGTACACTTTCAGCACCTTCTATTTTACCTTCGATTCTTCCCTCTTCTCTGCTGGCTTCTCTTTCCTGGCGCATATGTTTTTCTTCATCGTATTCATAAATACTCACGCTTTTCGCCTCCGCTCTGTTCTTACTATAGTGCAAGCCTTGAGTCAATGATAAAAGATACATCGTTATGCATGGACAAATAAATTGCATTCTCCAAGGTATTGATCTCTAATAATTCCGGGTCTTCATAGTCTGTTGTGTTCATCGCATTATACAACTTCAGCAGCTCATTCCTGTCACTGAATACCAGTCCAAATAATCTGGACTTATAATTACGGTTTGGTTTTGTTTGTTCGGTAATACTCATAGTACCTCCTTTGTTTTTGGCGCAGGAGGTTTAAAAACCTTATCCAGTCTTATGAAACCTCGCTGCTGTTCTTGTGGGTTTGCAAGCATTGAGATTTCCATGGTTGATTTCCTAATATTAGGAAGATTTGCTTCAGATGTGACGGATGCCACTTAGAATAATTAGAAATATAATGCTGTATATTAATTTTAGCATAAGGTATTTCATTTAACTAGTGTATTTGTAACATAAAAAAGTTACTGTTTACAGGCCTGCCTGGGAACAGTAACACATAATAAATATATGGTTTTTATAATCTGATTGCCCTGTACAGTAAAATATGTTAACATATATCCAATATCCAAAGATTATTTGTAACACTTTAGGCAGACCTGAACTGTTACGATTATTTACAAAAATACGGAGGTAAATTAAATGCCTATGAAAACAAATGAATCCGCTGAAAACTATCTGGAAACCATCCTGATCCTGAGCAAAGCACAACCAGCGGTGCGTTCTATAGATATTGCAGAAAAACTGGGGTTTAAGAAGTCCAGTGTCAGCGTTGCAATGAAGCATCTTCGGGAAAATGAGCATATCACGGTGTCAAAAGAGGGGTTTATTACTCTGACGGAAACTGGCAGGGAAATTGCCGAAATGATCTATGAAAGACACGAACTTCTGACCGCATGGCTTGTACGCCTGGGAGTAGACCAGGATACAGCGGCCGACGATGCATGCAAGATCGAGCATGTGATAAGTAAAGAAAGCTTTGATGCGATTAAACAACACATCCATTGATGAAAACAGACAGGGCACATATTCCTATGAAACATATGTGCCCTGTCTGTTTTTATATAATAGGAAAGTGCTCTGCCCTTTCCTATTATATAAAAAGCCCTCCGGGCGGGATGCACACGCCGCGATAAGGTATATAGCCGCAAAGCGGCATCGCGGCGGCGCCAAAGTGTGCAAGCCCCTCATGAGTGAGGGGTTGGGAAGCCCCTGCGGGCTTGCCCACTTTGTTCTTTATTGTATGGAATCTGCCGTCTCTTCTATCCATGCATTTCTTGTCATGTAGAAACATCCGCGCATCATATGATATTCGTCATACTTTGCCGCCCTGATCTCTGCATGTATCGGAATTGCGTCATTTTTCATATCTTCCAGAAACGTCTGAAAATGTTCTGTTATCAGTTTGCTGTATCCATCCCGGCTGCTGTCTACCACGATCCTGGTCGGATTATATACCCACAGCAGATTGTAAAGCACCTTGGAAATTGTCTTTAGTACCGGCGTCATAATCTCAACTGCCAGCGCATCCTGTTCCTGATGCAGCACGAGCAGTTCCGTAAAAGAAATATCGAGTCCATATTCCTTCATCCTTTTTTTCACGGCTGAAATCGAGACAATCTCTTCCAGAGTAACATAGTTATCCCCATATCCATCCATGGATACAAGCATTTTCCCCACTTCTCCCGCCATATTCCCCGCTCCTTCAACAGCCTCGTTTTTGTGGATAAAGAATCCGCCCACACCATAGCCGCAGTAGAAATAAAACTGGCTTTCCATTTCCGGGTTCAGGCTGTCATATTCGGATCTGGCCGCTGCAAAAACGTCGTGAAGAATTTGTATATTCTTGATTGCAAACTCGTTTTCGAAGAGTTCCCTGATATGCAGTTGTTTAAATGCCGGTATCAGGTCATAGTTCACCTGATCCGCCTCACTGTCATAGGCACCCGGCACAAACACTGCTATGCCGACGGTTCTTGCAGCTATCCCTGCTAATTCTTCTTTTATTTTCTTTATCACCGCCAGCAGTTCTGCTTTATAGTCCTGTCCGCTAAAGGCCAGACACCTTTCTGTCAGCAGATTCTGATAGATGTCATAGATCAGAAAGCTGATCTCATCCTCAGAGGTAAGATTCACGCATACAATATTCCCGTATTCCTCTGTCATTTCAAGCACTTTGGGATTTCTTCCCACATCTGCGTTCGAAGAGTTTTTTTCCACAAGAAATCCGGCGGCAATTAAATCGTCCACAACATGTTTTACAGTCATCAGACTGATATTATTCTCTTTGGCAAGGATGCTCCTTGTCGTATTATTGTTTCGTATGATACTTTGCAATATATTTTCTGTGTTTACATTTCTGATATTCTTTACTGTCAGAACCTGTTTTTTTTCTGCCGCCATTTTATGTGTGACTCCCTCTGCTTCTATTTTTTTAAGAATCATCGTTACTTTTTTAATTCATAAGATGCTATTAAAAATCATTTTATACAGCTTTGCAGAGATTTGTCAATGATTTCAACTGCTTCGTCCACATTTTCCCTGGATGTAATCAACGCGGGGTGCATAACGATTACTACGTTCTCCAGGTTCTTACGGCTCTCCAGTTCAGTAATCAGGCCGCTTTGCAGCATCGTCTCATACAGCTCCTGTCCCAGAACATATTTATCCGCATGGCTGCTGCCTTCTATTTCTATGCCCTGCAGAAGCCCTCGTCCGCGCACATCTTTGATGACATCATATTTTTCTTTGAGACCGAGCAGCTTTTTATGGAGATATTCTCCGGTTACACGGCTGTTCTCTACCAGATTGTCCCTCTCGATAATCTCAATGTTCTTCAGTGCACTGCGGCAGGTCAATGGATAGCAGGAATGTGTGTGCCCATGAAGGCTGATCTGGCTCATCGCCTCACCGATCTCACTGCGGCAGAGGACTGCAGAGCCTGGCACGTACCCGCTGGTCAGCCCTTTTCCCGTCACCAGGATATCCGGGGTCACATCTTCATACTGACATGCAAACATTGTTCCCGTCTGTCCGATTCCTGTAACAACCTCGTCAAAGATCAAAAGCGCACCAAATTTGTCACACAGTTCCCGCACACCCTTCCAGAATCCCGGTGGGGGAACAATCACTCCACCGGCAGCAAAGATCGGTTCTGAGATTACAGCGGCTATCCTGTCCCCGCCCTCGTGCAGCATGGTCTGCTCCAGGTATTTGAGGCACTGCAGGCCGCAGGTACCCGGCTCTTTTCCAAAATCACAGTGATAGCAGTAGGGCGGTGCAGAATGGACAAAGCCTCTGGGAAGCAGTTCTGATATACCGGAGTTTTCCTGGATCATCTCTGACTTGCCGGTAGCTGCCGCCGCTCCCGCCGTTGAACCGTGGAACCCTCTTCTGAAGGAAATCACTCTGCCTCCGCCCCTGTAGTATTTTGCCAGTTTCAGGGCAAATTCATTGGCATCGGAGCCTGTGCATCCGAACATGACTTTGTCCAGGCCTTCCGGCGATATCTCTGCCATCTTTTCCGCCAGCGCCGCCCTCTCTTCGGTGGCAAAACAGGATGTTACTGACACCAGCTTTTCCAGCTGCTCCTTCAAAGCCTCTATTAGCTCTTCATTGCCGTGGCCCAATGTACAGGCCGAAAACTGTCCGGAAAAATCCAGATACTTTTTGCCGGCCTCATCATACATATACATTCCTTTTCCATTGGTAAATACGATATCGTCAGTTGTATAACACTGTATTAAATATTGTTTATCTTTTTCAAGAGTTGTCATCGAAACTCTCCTTTCTTCAAATCACATTATTCTTATTTCTTGCCCTGACTTCCCGCATGCAGGCATCCAGTTTTTTGTCATTCAGCCCGTAAAACATCTGCAGTAAAAAATGAATCACCGTCACTACTGCCGGAATCACAAACGCCAGGATCAAAAGCCAGTTCAATGTGGAATCTGTCTGCGCTTTATTTGCCACATATCCGGAACTGTCCAGGAGGATTCCCATGATCTGTGCTCCCAGCGCTGCGCCGACTGTAATGCAGAAACCATTGATCGCGGAAATGATTCCGGCCTGTCCTTTTCCGTTTTTCCATTCTCCATAATCAACTGTAGCAGGTATCATAACATTGGAAAATGAATAATATGCACCGCTGAATATACCGTTCAGGACAAACACCGCGAACAGCGGCCCGAACTGCATAGAATTCCCTGCAACGCCCGGCCCGTATCACCGGCACATGACAAAGAGCAGGATGCTGCACCCGGCGCTGGCCGCCATGCAGAACTGATAAGCCCTTCCCGTATCCCGGAACATCCGGATCAGCGGCTTCATAAAGAATACGCCTGCCATCAAAGCGACAGTAAAGGCAAACATTGCTACGGAATAGAATCTTTTGATTCCCAGATAATATGTAAACACGTAGATGACCATGCCGTTCTTGATCGCCTGCATCACCTGCTTAAGAATCTCCCCACACTGCAGAATGATCGCCGGGCGGTTCCTGCCGAAGCTTTTCAGCTGTGCGGACAGATTTTCATGCTCTACCTGGCGGAGATGTTCCCGGCAGGATCCGTCCTTGTTCAATTCGTATTTTCTGCTCATACATACGTTCAGTATCTGGAACAGCATGACGGACAGTCCGATGGTCACTGCAGCCCAAAAGTACCCGCGCGCCGGATCCCCGCTGTTTCCGCCAAAAAGGTCTACAAGCGGTAGGAACAGCGATGCAGCAACAACCTGTGCCAGATTGGTGCAGACGCTTTTTATCACTGCGATCGTCTCCCTCTCCCGCGGATTCCTTGTCATATTACAGAACTGTGCGATCTGAGGCATAAAGGAAAATGTTGCGCCGATGGATCCGAAACATCCATAGCATATAGCCGCCCATGCAATTTTCAGACCGGTACTCTCTGCAGGAAGTGCGGTGAAAATTCCGACAAACAGAAGAAACAGCGGGGCAATTCCGAAGATTGCCCAGGAACGGTAACGGCCCCACCGGTAACAGACATTATCCAGCATATAGCCTACCCACAGGTCCGTAAAGCAGTCCGCGAACCTTGCTGCAAGCATGATCGTGCCGGCAACGGTTGCACTTAAACCTACAACGTCTGTATAGAAATATACGAGATAATATCCGAAGATCACCCAGGATATCTGGAAGCTGTACGCCCCATACATGCTGTGGATTATTTTATCGTACCAGGGAACCCTGGCTGTCGTTGACGTAAAGTCAATATCATATGGGTCACGTTTTCCGCTCAAAACCGCACCTCCCTCTATTCCCGGTATGCTCCGCATTCCGCGATGAATCTGCCATAGCTCTATTATAACGCAAAGTATGTGTAAAATGAATAACACAGCGCTGGTTCACCTGTATTTTTAAACATCGTTTAAGCGGTATCATCTTTTAATCCTCTATCTTTCATATCGCTTTCATTCTTTTTAAAACCGCTTCTGCAAACTGCTGATGCCCAGCCTCAGAAAAATGAATTCCATCCGGCTGAAAATCCTGTACATATCTGCCAGCATCCATGAACGCTGCGCCATACTGTCCTGCAATTTCTTTATATACTGCGGGCAGCTTTTTTAACTTTTCCGCGGATGTCCCGTCGATCTCTCCATTTGCCAGTACAGGTTCCCTAAGTCTTGCGGGCGCTGCCAGAAGGATCTTTGTGTGCCGGGATTCCAGCCAGTAAAGCGTTTCTTTGATGCGCCTTAACAATTCTTCCATTTCCATTCCGATCTCCTCAGGAGACAGGTGATATCTGCGCTTTGTATCATTGGTTCCCAGCATCACAATAATCATCTCCAGAGGATGATGTGACATAAGGCACGGAACAATATATTCCAGTCCGCTCCGGTACGGCTGTACCCGGTCTTCCACCGCCGCGGTGCGGCTGCACAGCCCTTCCTCAATAACCCTCCACTTATCCCCCAGTCTCTCCTGCACTCTTCCGGTCCACCGGATGTCCCACGGATACCGTTTCAGGTCGCTTCCCATATACCCCCAGGTATTGGAATCCCCATAGCATAATATCTGTTTCATCTTAGCCTCCCCTGTCCGATCCCTCTTTTATCTGCGGACTTCTAAGGCAGCGCGTCCTTGTCTGCTATGAGAATCACATTGGGATGGAATCTCAGGATGGTTCCCGGAATCTGCGGGGTAACTTCCGCGCTTAGTACCTTTTGAAGAATCTCCGCCTTATCAGCCCCGCTGACCAGCAGAAGAATCATCTTAGCCTTCATAATTGTACCAATACCCATCGTATATGCCTGGCGCGGAACCTCCTCCTCTTTCTCGAAAAACCGTTTGTTTGCCTGTATCGTAGCCTCGTTCAGATCCACGCACTGCGTATGCTCCGAAAAACTGGCGAACGGTTCGTTGAATCCGATATGCCCGTCATGTCCCAGTCCGAGCACCTGAATATCTGCCGGGCCCAGTTCTGACAGGACGTCATCATAATCTGCACAGGCCCTGGCACTGTCCTCCTCTGAGCTGTCAGGGATATATGTATTTTCCTTACGGATATTTACTCTGGAGAAGAGATGTTCTTCCATATAATAACGGTAGCCCAGCGGATCCATCTTTTTCAAGCCCTTATAATCATCCAGGTTCGCTGTTCTGACCTCTGAGAAATCCAGATCTCCCATCTCATATTTTTCTGCCAGATACTGATACATTCCCACCGGTGATGACCCCGTAGCCAGCCCCAGTACGCTGTCCGGCTTCCATGTAATCTGGGCTGCCAGAATATTGGCCGCCTTTTTGCTCATCTCTTCATAATTGTCTGTTCTGTAAATCTTCATTCCAGTTCTCCTTCATGAGCTGCGTGTTAATGAGTGCTTTGAATAAATGAGGGGGTGCGGCACACCCCCATCACTTTATTGGCGCGGATGCCCTGCAGCGTGGTGCACGGCCCCGGGAATCGTAATCTTCATCTTTCTCCTTGCAAAAAGAGCTGCGCCGACTACCCCCTTACTCTCCACGTCCTCCGAGTAAACATACCGGAAGCCGTACTGCATAACATCCTTTCCTGTGGCTTCGTTGACCTCACGCTCGAATTCCGCCCTTGGGAAACCCGGCATCTCCATGACTCCGCCTCCGCCCACCATAACTTCGGGATTGAAAATCGTTGCCATCACGGCGAACACATGGGCACAGGAGCGGATAAATTCTCTCAAAGGCTTCTCTTCACCATGTTTCAGAAACAGTTCCTTTATCTTTGTATCCGGGAAATATTCCCTGCGGATTTCCTGAAGCCTCCAGCCGGATGCATAGCATTCACAGCAGCCCCTCTTTCCGCAGCTGCAGGGAATATCACCGTTATAGAAAGGAATATGACCCAGATCCAGGGCTGCACCGTCTTTTCCGTCGAGCATCTGCCCGTTCATCAGAACAGCCGCTCCCACGCCGGTGCCTATATATATCCCTATAATCACGGAATCTTGATTCAGACGATTTGTCATCACATCATATAAAAGGATATTATTTGTATCGTTATTTACATAGACAGGCACGTGTAAAAACGATTCAATTTCTTCTGCCATATTTCTATTTATAAAAACAGGTTCCCCTTTCGTATTCTGTATATTAGTAGTACAGATAACCGTTTTTTTATCGTTTGCCACGGAAGATGGAACTCCTATAGACACGGCCTGTACTTCGGTAATATGGTTTTCTTCTATATATTCCTTGATAATTGCAGTCAGTTCTTTCATAGGATCTGCAGAACGGGCGATTCTGTCACTTTTAATTTTGCAGAAGGATACCACTTCGTTATTCTCTTCTACTGCACCGATTCTTAAATTTGTTCCGCCCAAATCGATACCGATAATTGATTTTCCCAAAAGACCACCCTCTTTCTTCCTTCCTTTATTTCACCGCTCCCATTGTCATCCCCGCAACCATGTGTTTCTGCACCATGATGGCAAATATGAGGACAGGAATTGTGATCACTGTGCCGACTGCCGCGATCTGCCCCCACAGGGTTCCCTGGGGAGTCATCATACCAGGAATTGCAACCGGCATGGTCGCCGTCCCTCTTCCGGTCAGAATCAGGGCCATCAGGAATTCATTCCATGAGTTGATGGCACAGAACACCGAGGTTGCCGCCAGGCCGCTTTTCGCCAGCGGTATGTCAATAGAGACAAACACCCGGAACCAGGAGTACCCTTCTACCCGGGCCGCCTCGTCAATCTCCTTCGGCACCGCATCAAAGAAGCCTTTCATCATCCATACAATAAACGGCAGATTAAAAGATATATGTGCAATAATGATTCCCACATAACTGTCAAGCATACCGAATTTACTCATAATCAGATAAAGCGGCAGCGCAAGGACTACGAACGGTGTGAATCTGGTGCCCAGCAGATAGTTCAGCATCAGCTTATCTCCCCTGGTCTTAAATCTGGAAAATGCAAATGCGGACGGAAGTCCGATCACCATACCGATCACGACCGTAGCTATCATTACGATCAGACTGTTTTTCAGGCTTGAAAGCATCCCTCTTTCTATAAATGCCTGGTAATAATTATCCAAAGTGGCCGTGAAAAAGATCTTCGGGGGTATTGAAAATGCATCCAGCTTTGTCTTAAACGATGTCAGCACCAGCCACAGGTAAGGAAGCAGGGTGATAAGAATAAAAATGATCAAAATGATATAAATAATTACTGCTCTTCTTCCTCTTTTTTGTTTCATTTAATCCTCCCCTCCCATGGCGATTCTCTGGTACACCATCCCGCATACAACCAGTATGATGAACAGTACAACGCAGATTGCCGCCGCATAGCTGAATTTGAATGCCGTAAACGCCTGACGGTAAGTATAGATGTCAATCACCTCGGTCGCATTGCCAGGGCCGCCTCCGGTCAGGATATATGGCTTATCAAATTCCTTAAATGTCTCCATAGCCCTCAGAAGAATGCTGACAGCCAGCACCGGCTTCATAAGGGGCAGTGTCACGTATCTGAATGTCTGCCATTTACCGGCCCCGTCCACATCTGCCGCCTCATAAAATTCACCGGATATCGCCTGAAGTCCTGCCAGGAAGGTCAGACCAAGGTAAGGAGCCCATTCCCAGACATCCATGATGATGACAATCACCATAGCGGTAAATGAATTGTCCGTCAGCACCGTGGGAAGCGGAAGATGCAGCTTCTCTACCAGCCATACATAAAGCCCGAACTGCGGATTTGTAAAAAAACTGAACATCAGGCCGATTACCAGCGGAGCCACCATCATGGGAATCAGGGTCAGAGAGGTAAACAGCTTACGACAGGCCGGAATGCTGTTCAGCGCCATGGCCAGAGCCACTCCGATGATAACCTCCAATACGACGGCAAAGAACATAAAAATAAAGGTCTTGCCCATGGAATTCATCAGTTCCGGATCCTGAAACAAAGCGATATAATTCTTCAGACCGACAAAGGTGTGCTCACTGCCCGGATTGGACAGCTGATAGTCAAAAAAACTTATTTTCAAGGTATAAAGCAGCGGTACCAGGGTAATCAAAGTAAGCGTAATGAACGTAGGCAGATGGAACCTGACAGCCAGCGTTGTATAATTCGTTAATTTTTTCTGTTTCCTGTGTTTCATAGGCGTCCCTTCCTGTGCGGGAGATACTGTTACTGTACACGCCCGAAGGCTGTGGACAGTAACCTTCTCCCTGACACTCTTACTTTTATTCTGCTCTTACTGGTAAGTGACGGGTAACTTGCCGTCCAGGATTTTTTCAAATTCCGATGCCGCATGATCCAGCGCCTCTTTTGGAGTTGTCTTGCCCGCCAGTGTATTCGATAATTCCAGCATCAGGACATTGTCCATATTATTCCACTCAGCAATACGAGGACGCGTGCTGCTGATCTCGTATGCATCCTTGCTTGCCTGCCAGTACGGAAGCTCATTGAGTTCTTCGTCGTCATATACTGACTGCAGATTAATAAAACCACCCTCTAAAGCAATGGCTTTTTGTACCTTTGGTGTATTAAACCACTGCATAAATACCCAGGCTGCCTCCGGATTCTTGGAATCCGTCGGAATATAGTAGCCCCAGCCGCCATAATGGGCAGCCTGTGCCTCGCCTACCGGAACTGCGCCGTATCCCATCTTGCCCGCAACTGCGGATGCCGACGGATCTTCCAGAGCCGGTGCATTGTCATTGAATATAATAGCCATGGCCGCAATGCTCTGCTGCAGCTCTGTGGTCTGCTCATCCCATGTCTTGGATGTGACACCCGGAGGTGCATATTGAGTCAGATCTGTAAAATATTCCAGAGATTCCACGCATTTGTCACTGTTGACAGCGATATTTCCTTCTTCATCAAAGATGCCGCCGCCAAATGACCACATATAATTCATCCATTCACAGGTTGTGGCGCCATGGCGCTTACCTTCCATAGATACTCCGTAGAAATCCCGGTCCAGAGTCTCACCGGCCAGCTTTTCGCCTTTTGCGCGGGTGAAAAACTCTGCTGTATCACGGTACGTATCCCAGTCTTTCGGAACCTCCAGGTCATAGCCGTATTTCTCTTTAAAGGACGCCTGTTCCTCTTCATTTTCAAACAAATCCTTGCGGTATGCAAAGAATCCGATACAGGAGTTGGCGGGAACACCATACATCGTTCCCTTCCAGTTGCCGGAAGCATCCCACATCGCGTCGATAATATCGTCCGCGTTATAATCCGGTATAATCGCCAGAGATTCGTCTTCCATAAAAGGTTCAATGGACTGAATATAATTATTTTCTACCATATTACCAAGGAACTGGTACGCTGACGCCACGATGTCATAGGCGCCGGATTTGCTTTCAAAAGCCAGCGTCTCTTTCTGTACCACATCATCATAAGGCGCCATCTGCAGTTCTACCTTTATCCCGGTCAGTTCCTCAAAATCATCCAGCTGAGACTGAAGTGCAATTGTCGGGGTCTGCTGCTCAGCAATCATATAAAGTGTCGTTCCTTCAAACTTACGGGCGCCTTCTCCTTTGCCCTCTGACGTTTCTTTCTTCGATGAACCACATCCTGTTGTACATATCATCATTGCCGCAAGCATAAGTGCGGCCGCTCTCATTAATCTCTTCCTCATAAAATCCCCCGATCCGGAAATTGGTTATTTCCATTCACCATATTTTGCGGTTACCTTGTCTTTAATCATCTGGCAGAACTCGTCTGTCACTTCGAAATCATTTACTACGGTATACCAGTATCCGTGGCTCTCCAAAAATTCTTTTTCGTATTTGATTGCCGCGAATACGTCGTCCCATGTGATTCCCATACCCTCCGGACGGATCTCTACGCCTGCTCTATGTATAATATCCAGAATATTGTCCGGATCGTTGCCGCCCATAGCCGAACCAACGAAAATACCAAGGCACACCGGCTGTCCGTGAATAAATTTCTTCTTTGTCATGTACTCTAATGTATAGAATAAGAAGTGATCGCTTCCCTCGATTGGTCTTGGATTCCAGCCGTTGTTATGGAAAGCTCCGCCGCCCCATCTCAGTCCTTCTGTCAGGATGCGGATTCCCTTTTCATTTAAAGCGTAGATATCATCAAGTCCGTCGACAACCGACTGATATACTTCCCTTACCTCATCCACCATCTCCTGGTCATATGGCCATTTTTCTTCGCATTTGCCCTGGTCGTTTGCATACTTCCAGTCAAACATGGAATTGTTATAGCAGAGGACGTCGCATACACCACTTCTGTTCAACGCCTTGGGGCCGTTCTGGATAACGTCATAATCCACATAAACTGCAATCGGCTCCACATATCCGACATATCTTACTACACTGTTGAAGCGAACGCCTGCACGGTGTCCGAATACCGCATTTGTTGCGATAGATGTCGGTACCTGATACAGAGGCATGTGGCTCTTCCAGGCTACCATCTTGGCATAATCCACAGCCTGGCCGCCGCCAAGGCCGATCACAGATTCAAACTTGGGAAGGCTGTCGACATTCGCCATAATCTCATCGTACTCCAGCGTCTTTACAAAATGTACAATGCAGTCATCGTCAAACTCATCTTTGAATGTATCCCACAGGTCTTCCATCGTAACAACCAGATAAGGCCTCTGCACAATATTCTTAAGCTCTCCTACCAGGTTTCTTCCGTAAATTGTTGTAAATAAATTCTTTGCCATAATAGTTCTCTCCTTTTCTTTCTCAGCATTGATTGGTTTTATTCCTAAATAATATTTCTAAATAGTGTTTATAAATATTATTTAACATTATATTAACAATGCATGAGCGGTTTGTCAACTCTCACAAATTCACAAATCAGAGGGGGAGATTTTGTGCAATTTATCTAAGAGCGCTTGGTGAGGGGGGGGACGCTTTTATAGCTGCCTCGGCCGCCCAAAAGTTCATGCGCATCGGCTATCAGACCACGGCATCCTCAGACTTCGATTCACAGCTGATCGCTTTGTCACAGATGACGCCTGAAGATGCTCTCATCTGTATCTCGCATTCCGGTAAGACCCGCAATATCTGCAGCCTGGCTAAGGTGGCAAGGGAGCACGGCATTAAAGTCATCACCATCACCAATTTTCCCGGAGCGCCGCTGGCAAAGCACTCGGATATTCTTTTATTGACCGCTTCTTTTTCTTACGATGTAATGGACGAAGTGCTGGCCAAGCGTGTGCCTGCGCTGTGTCTGCTGGATACGCTGTATCTATCCGTTCTGATGAAAAAAAAGAGCAGCCTGCAGCCGCTGATCGACAATGTAAACGAGTATCTTTCGCTCAATAAGCATTAGACGGAAAAGTCCGGGGGCACTTAATACTGATTTTAAGTCCTTTACAAAAAAATATCCCGTGGAACTCGATGCTTTTCATCACAGAGTTCTCCGCGGGATATTCTAATTATAACTATTTGCCAAAGATAAATGTACCTTTTTTAAAGCACGCGTCCCTATCTCCAGGTGGCATGTTTAGTCCAAATATGCTTTCATCGTATCCAGTATCTTTTCCATTGCTTCAAAACATCCGTATTCTTTCAGAAGTTTTTGCCCCTTTTTGGAATGAAGTAAACTTTGAATTGTAATCTTACTATGTCCTCCGTCAGGTATTTTAAACTCTTTTACATGTTCGATCTGTTCATCTATCATTTCTTCAAACAAATCGTATACATCAGATATTATCGAATCATTTACTTTCTCCAAAATCATGATGGGAAAAGGACAATAAAATATCATATGTACCTCTTCACTTTTATTTACTTCAAAAACAAGCCATTCGAACTTTAATTCCTCTATCAGCCATTTTTCCGGAGCCTTCTGACCTTCAAGTTCTGCTGTATTGAGAAATTCAGAGAAGCCTGGAACTACTAAATAATCCTTAAAGTTCTCCCAGTCATTTTCTTTCAAAAAAGAAATCCAGTCTTCTGTACCTTCCTCATCCCAAAGCACCGGCAAGTCTTCCTGATAATATAATTGTTTCCTCTCCTCACTCATCTCCTGAATGCTTTTTAAAGATAAATACCACAGCATATCATGATTCCAGAAATGATACCATTTACCGCTTTTATGTATTAACCCGGACTCCAGTAGTGCCCGGAGCATCTCATTACCATCTTCACAGCCGCAGTACCTTTCTAATTCACGCTCTGTGAAATAAATAACTGCATTTTCAGATAGTTTCCTGGCAGCCTTCCATAGCACGCTTCTTTTTTCAACTGTCAATTCCCCAAGCATATAATCCAACAGGCCATTATAAAATTCCTTTTTATCGGGCGGCAGTTTCGATAGATGTTCCAGATATTCCATTACAATCATAAAATCATCTTTCGTGAATTTATCATTGGTCAGATACCCTTTGCGATAGTCTTTCCCAACCATGCGTTCCGCGGCCTTAATCTCTTTCGGCGACAAATACTTTGTCTCCGGCACCAGCCAGCTTTCTGCGCGGGTAGTCACTTCTTCGTAATTTGCCTGATCTATCTGATATTCTGACGGTTCGTCATCTTTCCGACCTATATCTGCTTTTTTCATTTTCTTAGGCAGCGGAAGCTCTGCAGCTTCATATAACTCCCTCTCATACTTCCTTGTGTAGTCAATTCCAAATGTTTCGAACAGGTCGGGCACCTGCATTATTAAATTTTCTATTTTTGCATCATAGTCAAGCTCATCAAACAAATATTCTATATCCTGAAAAACCAACCATGGCAGTTTCTGCCTGATCTCTTGCACATGATCTTCCATAAATGCATCATAACAGTCTAAACAACAGGATTTCAAAAATTTCAACCAACCAAATTCCGTTGACCACCATATATTTTTATAATAAGCCTCCAGAAACTTTTTACAATCAATACGATACCCATTTTCACACATCCTCGGGATTAGATTTATGATATTTTCCATATCTTCATGATCCGCTCTTCCCTCATACAGATCCGTTATTAAAGCATCTGTATAAGTTGTAAGAAAATGGGATAGCTCTGCATTATGTGTGATTTCATATACCCGGTTCAACTATAGTGGCTCAGTTGTCAAGACAAAAATCTAAGATTTTTATAATGAACTGATATGGTGGACAAGTTACAAGGAACA
>NZ_WKZK01000024.1:0-63274 GCF_009680135.1 Eubacterium sp. BIOML-A2 | reverse complement strand
TGCATTATGGCAAAGAAAAAGAAGCTCTGTTACGAGCTTCCTAAAGAATGAACGCTAAATCGACTGTGAATAGTAACCACCGTTTTTATTCTAAAATAAGTATATCTTGGAGCCCTGTTTCCTTCTCATATTAAAATCCAGACAGAAATCCTATCTCAAAGATCTCCGCCTGGATTCTATTCTGCTTATTTATAAGAGCCGAAAAACATTGCCTTCCGCACCGGCTTTCATGGAATGATAAAAGACGTCATAATAACAGCTAGGGTGCTTAACAACGTTCCTAATAAATAATACTCCGCAAATTCCGGTACTTTCGCAATCTTATCATATCTTGCAATTGACTTAGCTGTTAAAACCAGGCCAATCGCCGCGTATTGTCCTAATGATATGAAAACCAACATAATAAAACGCTCTATAGTTCCAATGAACCTTCCTGCATTATAATTCTCTTTTCTCCCCAAATCCTTATCTTTTGGCCTGTAGACCGATAACATTTTGGATATGGCAATATTTGCAGGCTTGTGTATCATAAGCACTGCCGTAATCCATGAGGCTGTCACGGCCCCAGATATCCCTGCTGTCTCAGCAAAGTCTGCGATACAGCGTAATAAATTTAACCTGCATCCATATATGGTAAAACAGTATGCAATGATAAGCAGGCTGATAATGTGAAGAGCCTGATCTATGAAGAAAATTTTTTGTTCTCTATACACTATTGTTTTTACTTTGTTTTTAGTTTTGAGATTATAGTAAAATTTTGACAAGTCTACTATCATATGTACCATCGCAGCTATCATCCCATATAGTAATACCTCATATGACATTACAAATACTGAAACCAGTATAACGGCTGCCCAATAACAAAGGCCGTGTATAAAAACCCATTTCAAGCTTTTTGTTTTTTTATCTGCCATCGTTTCCGTCTGGAAATAAAAATCTCCAATTACATGGGACAACAATAGTAACATGAAAAATTCTCTAAATATCATCCTGAGTTATTTCCCCCAACACTTTACCTACAGTATCCAGTGCTTCCTTATATGCATAATACCTCCCCTTTGCAAGTATACGCTGTACCGTAGACTGTTGAATCCCCATACGCCGCGCCACATTCACCTGACCGTCCTGATGTCCAAGCATATCTGTTATTACCTCTCTCTGCCTGTCACTCCAGGAATCTTTAATCACTGTCAGCAAAGTAAAGATTGTATTTATCATAATTGTAACTGACTCATTATCACCTTCAATACCAAGACGTATGTCGGCAGAGTCAATCTGTTTCCGCTTTTCGTTTTGCTTCAAATACTCTACCGCTTCCCGAGCCTTATGATACCCGGGACCGTCTGCACCTATTGCCATATCAGCGTTGATATCAGTAATGATTTCTCCCACACCGATTCCATAACGAATTTTCACCGGGTACATCTTGCTTTCTATCTCCGTAATGATCTGCAGGATATTGCTCCCGTTACACAGAAGCCCTTGAAATTCATCGCCTAAAGTTATCATGAAATTTGATGAAATGTCTTCATAATATTTCTGATTCACTTCATTCAATACTTTTTGTAACTTTTCCTGAATCTTTTTTCTGTCATTTAGCTTTTTTGAATCCTTAATATCCCCTATTATTGCTATATACGGCATATAATTAAAGAAAAAGAACATAATACTGCGCCTCCATTCCTTTTCATTATATAGCCTTACGGATGAATAATCAACAATTATGTATCATACAGGCTATAATTGAAGATTATAGCCTGTATGATACATAATATCGAAAATAATTGTACGTGAATGCATCAATTACTATAATTCCCTGCCTGTATTAATATAGCATATCCCTCTAAAAGTAAGGCGCTTCTGCACACTGTGCAACGCAGTACCAGTACATCGTAAAATAAGTAACTGACTCATAAGCTGAGATAAATTTTCGAGAGTGCTGCTCCACAAACGCAAGCGCAGTGGGCTGCGCTGTACTAACCCCGGCGCTGCCTGCTCACCTCGAACATCAGCACCGCAGCAGCCACAGCGGCATTGAGCGATTCTGCCTGCCCTTCCATGGGAATTCTCACCCAGGCGTCCGCTTTTTCTGCCACCTCCGGGCGCAGGCCGTTCCCCTCATTTCCAATCAGAAATGCAGTTCCGCCGCAATAATCTTCCTTATCATATGAATTTTTCCCCTCCAGGTGCGCTGCATAGACCCGGATATTTTTATTTTTCAGATAAGCAATCCCCTCCATCATATCATCCATGTACAAAAAGGGCATCCGATATACAGCACCCATCGTAGACCGGATGGTTTTCGGATTATAGATATCCACGCAGTCACGGCTCAGCAGAATCCCCGTCACTCCCGCAGCCTCGGCTGTACGGAATATGGTTCCCAGATTCCCCGGATCCTGCAAGTTATCCAGTACCAGAATGTGCGGATTCTTCTGCCCTGCAATCTCCTCCATCGTATACGACATCTGCCGTACAACTGCCAGTATCCCCTGAGGGCTCTTGGTGTCTGAGACATGCGCAAACACCGAATCCGTAAGCACTTCCGGCTGCGCACCGTATTTCTTTAATTCTTCCTCATGTTTCCCATAATAAGTCTCCGATACATACAACCTGACCAGGCTCTTTCCGGGTGTCTCGCCTACCATACGGGATCCCTCGGCTACAAATACACCCTCCTGATTTCTGGCTCTGCTTTTCTTCTGAAGCTGCAGCAGCTCCTTTACTTTTTGATTGCTTGTGCTTGTTATCATACTGATACACCATTACCTTCTAAAATATATCAACCACTAAAACGTCTTATCCTGAAACTTCGCCAGCACAGAGTTCGCACCGATTACAATAATGATACATTCCGCCGGCAGAGGCTTGTGAGGATCAAAGGTGACATCCACTTCCTCACGCTGCATAACCCCGACCACATTAATTCCATAGCGCTCACGTACCTTCAGTTCTGCAAGGCTCTTTCCTACCCAACGTTCCGGAATCACTGTTTCAGCCATGCTGTATTCTGAAGACAGTTCGATCCAATCCGAAAATGCGGTGGATACCAAGCTCTTGGCTACCCTGCTGCCCATGTCACGCTCCGGATACACAATGGCGTCCGCGCCGATTTTCTCCAGGATCATCCCCTGAAGTTCATCCCTCGCCTTGGCAAGTACATAGGGAATTCCCATCTCCTTACATGCAATGGTGGCCATAATACTGGCCTCCAGACTCTCCGATACCGCAACCACGGCTCCGTCCAGATTCCGGCCGCCCAGTGACAGAAGGGCATCCGGATCCGCCACATCGGCGCGCATGGCGTAGGATACGGAATCCGATATCTCCTGCACTTTCTCATAAGATTTATCTACCACGATTACATCGCTGCCCAGACTTTCCAGCGTGAGCGCCACACTGCGCCCAAAACTTCCCAGGCCAAATACTGCATACTGCTTCTTCATTTTATTTTCTCCTGACTAATCCTTTATTTTTCAGACACGCTCTAACCGAGCATAATTCGTTTTTCCGGCAGATCCCTCAGCTGGGAAGCCGAATTGGCGCGCCCTGCGAATACGAGCGCCAGAGTAATCGGACCGATACGTCCCACATACATCAGAACCATCAGCACCGCCTGGCTTATACGGCTCAGCTCCGGCGTCAGATCCGCCGTCAGTCCGACCGTCGCCATCGCTGATGTCACCTCGTACATGATCCGCATAAAGTCTATCCCCGGCTCCAGCACCGTTATCAGTGTCACCCCTGACAGCCAAAACAAAAATGTCAGCAGTATAATCGCAATCCCAGATCGCACAACGGACGGTTCGATTTTTCTGCCAAAGCATTCCGTATCCCGCTTTCCTTTGAGCACCCCAACGCCGGTGAGCAGCAGCATAGCCACAGTCGTTGTCTTCACACCTCCGGCAGTTCCAGCCGGAGAGCCTCCTACAAACATCAGGATACATGCGAGAAGCTTGGAACCCGATGTCAACCCGGCCTGCGACACGCTGGCAAATCCTGCTGTCCTGGTCGTAACAGACTGAAAACCGGATGCCATCAGCTTCTGCCAAAAATTCAGTCCGCCCATAGTCTCCGGGTTCTTATATTCAAGAACAAAAAATCCCAGAAAGCCGGTAATTAAGAGTACTGCCGTCATAGTCAGCACGATCTTCGTCTGCAGCTTCAGGCGCATGAACAGACGCCTGGGAGGCTGTCTTTGGATAATGACACGCTTCGTATTTGTGTAAATGTCGTGCCATACCGGGAATCCCAGACCGCCGAGCACAATGAGAAATATGGTGGTAAGACTGACAATCGGAGATTTTACATATCCCATATAACTGCTGTTTCCCAGTATATCGATCCCTGCATTGCAGAATGCCGACACCGCATGGAAGACAGAATAGCATATCCCCTCCACCAGTCCGTATTCGGGAATAAACCGAATCGAATAGAGAAGCGCTCCGATTCCTTCCACCACAAATGTTCCGCGTAGAATACGGATCACGAACTGCACCATTCCGGTCAGCGTATCCAGACTATAAGTCTGCTGGATGACCACACGCTCCTTCATTGTTATCTTCTTTTTTATAATCAGAAAGAAAGCAACCATACATGCGATCACGCCCAGCCCGCCGATCTGAATCAACACCAGTAGAATTCCCTTTCCGATCACGGTAAACTGTACCGCAGGCGTAATTGTAACAAGCCCGGTCACACAGACAGCCGAAACAGCGGTAAACAATGCATCCGCAAAAGCAATCGGTTCCTGATTGCTGACAGGAAGCCATAAAAGCACAGCTCCCAGCAAAATAACACCCAGAAACCCCACTGCAATTTTCTGCATGGTATTCAGGCTCATTTTTCTTAAACTTTTATTCTTCATTTCCTAACACCTTGAATTATATTCCGGATAAACCGGTATGTCTTTTGGAGTATGCCTGGCAGTGACTTTAAAGACGATAAAATATCCATATCATTTATGATTATAGAGACTATTATAAGCAGCCGCTTTGGTTATCATTCTAACACAAGCTTCCGAAAAAGGACAGTCCCGAAATCATTCGGAACTGTCCCTTATCAGGTTATTCAGTATTTCTTTTGTATTATACAGTTAGTTGCAGCCCGCTCAGATCCTCATCTATCCTGTTAAACTTTAAACCGGTACCCCACACCCCATATAGTCTCAATATACTGGGGATGAGAGGTATCATATTCGATCTTCTCACGGATTTTCTTGATATGCACCGTAACAGTAGCAATATCCCCGATGGACTCCATATCCCAGATCTCCTGGAAAAGTTCCTCCTTTGTGTATACATGGTTTGGATGCCCTGCGAGGAAGGTCAAAAGATCAAATTCCTTCGTGGTAAAGGATCTCTCCTCCCCATTCACCCATACCCGTCTTGCCGTTGTATCAATCTTAAGCCCTCGGATTTCGATGATTTCATTCTCTTCCACATTGCTCCCGATCAATCTCTCATAACGTGCCAAATGTGCCTTTACACGCGCTACAAGCTCACTCGGGCTGAAAGGTTTTGTCATATAATCGTCTGCGCCCAGTCCCAGTCCTCTGATTTTGTCAATGTCATCCTTTTTCGCCGATACCATAATGATCGGCGTATTCTTCTGGTCGCGCACCTGTCGGCAGATTTCAAATCCATCCACGCCCGGCAGCATCAGATCCAGGATAATCAGATCATAATCCTCTTCCAGAGCTTTTCTGCGCCCGATCTCTCCATCATTTGCAACGGCCACCTCGAAGTCGCTGAGTTCCAGGTAGTCCTTTTCAAGGTCAGCGATGCTTTCCTCGTCCTCGATAATCAAAATTTTCTTACTCATCCAACGGTACCTCCTGATATTTTCTGATTACAAAATACATTGTTGTTCCAACCCCATCCTCGCTGGTCGCCCAAATCTTGCCGCCGTGCTCTTCCACGATCTTCTGTACGATAGAAAGCCCGATACCGCTTCCTCCCTTAGAAGAATTGCGTGAAGCATCCGTCCGGTAAAACCGGTCGAATATATACGGCAGATCTTTCGCGGCAATTCCCTTTCCATTATCCCCAAGTTCCACTTGGATAAAATCACCCACATCCTTTAAACTCATAGTAATCTTCCCTTTTGGTTTATCCATGTATTTCAGGGAATTAGTAACAATATTATTAATAACACGCCTGAGCTGTTCCGGATCCACAATCACTTTCGAATCCGTCTCCACATAATTGCAATATGTGAATCCCACACCCTTTGCCTCCAGTTCAAGAGACAAATCCTCCGCACAGTCGCCAAAATACTGCTTGGCCGATATCGTTGTAAAATTATAAGGTATACGATTAGTATCAATCTTTGAGTACAGCGTCAGCTCATTAATTAGCAGATCCATCTCATTAGCCTTATTGTATATTGTTTTAATGTATCTGTCCATCTTTTCCGGCGTATCCGCCACACCATCCATAATCCCCTCGACATAGCCCTTAATCGCCGTAATAGGGGTCTTCAGGTCATGCGAGATATTACTGATCAGTTCCTTATTCTCTCTATCATATGCAATCTTATCCTCCGCATTCGCTTTCAGGCGCAGACGCATCTCCTCAAAATCCCGGCACAACTGCCCGATCTCATCATCCGTTTCACTTTTAATCTCAAAATCAAGATTCCCCTCTTTAATATTCCTCGCCGCCCGCTGCAGCTTCGCCAGCGGAACAGACACCGTCCTGTAAATCCAGTAAATCAACAGCGCAGCCGTCATAAAGACAACCAGCAGATAAAGCTGCTGATACTCCCCAATCTCCCTGGGCGCAAACGTATGCACTGCAACCGTAGTAAAAAGCGTTGACAGAATCATCAATGTCATAAATGCAATAACCAGTTTCGTTTTAAGCTTCATGATTTCCTCAAAGGGGTCTGACCCCTTTGCCCTCCGTTTTCTGAATTTTCTGAAAAAAGCAGGCTCCCGAAGGCGCCTGCTTTATCTTTTATTTTACGCACCTAATACTGTTATATTACAGATATTTTTTCAATGCGTCAACTTTATCTAACTTTTCCCATGGTAAATTTAAATCATTGCGTCCAAAATGACCGTATGCCGCGGTCTGTTTGTAGATCGGCCTGCGCAGATCCAGCATCTTGATGATGCCTGCCGGACGCAGATCGAAGTTCTCGCGGATAATCTCTACCAGCTTATCTTCGCTTACTACACCTGTACCGAATGTGTCAACCATAATGGATGTTGGCTGTGCCACTCCGATTGCGTAGGACAGCTGAATCTCACATCTCTTTGCAAGGCCGGCTGCTACGATATTCTTTGCCGCATAGCGTGCTGCATATGCTGCGGAGCGGTCTACTTTCGTGCAGTCCTTTCCGGAAAATGCACCGCCGCCGTGGCGTGCCATTCCGCCGTATGTATCCACGATGATCTTACGTCCTGTAACACCGCTGTCACCGTGAGGCCCGCCAATGACAAAGCGCCCCGTTGGATTGATGAAGAACTTGGTATTCTCGTCTACCATGTCTGCCGGAATAATCTCGTCAAATACATACTTTTTGATATCTTCATGAATCTGCTCCTGTGTCACATCCGGGTCATGCTGTGTGGAAAGAACGACTGCCTCCAGTCTCTTCGGCGTATTGTTTTCATCGTATTCCACTGTTACCTGTGTCTTTCCATCCGGACGAAGGTAGGTGAGAACTCCGTCTTTTCTGATCTTAGTAAGCTGTAATGCCAGTTTATGTGCCATCGCGATTGGATAAGGCATATATTCTTCTGTCTCATCTGACGCATATCCGAACATCATTCCCTGGTCGCCTGCGCCGATTGCCTCGATCTCATCGTCTGACATCTTATTCTCTTTTGCTTCCAGCGCTTTATCCACTCCAAGTGCAATATCCACAGACTGTTCGTCAATTGCCGTGAGCACGCCGCAGGTATCTGCGTCAAAACCAAGTTTATCCTTCGTATAGCCGATCTCTCGCACCGTCTCACGCACGATTTTCTGAATATCCACATATGCTTTTGTGGTGATCTCTCCCATAACCAAAACAAGTCCTGTAGTTGTACAGGTCTCACATGCCACACGGCTCATTGGGTCCTGTTCCAGCAGGGCGTCCAGAACTGCATCTGAGATCTGATCGCACATCTTATCCGGATGTCCTTCTGTTACTGATTCTGATGTGAATAATAATTTTTCCATACTCTTTCTCCTCCTTAAATTGTCAGGACTGCTCTTTTTAGCAATCCGAATCAGCACTTTCTCTCCGGAGTCGTTTTCTTTACATTGAATATAAAGAAAACAGCCCACAAGAAGCGGACTGTTTATATCATATAAATCAATCCTCTTATTGTTCGATTACTCGCTCAGGTTGGCACCTTCCTTTTTTGGGGTTGCCGCGGCTTCACAGATCCTTTGTATCTCCACCGCTCTGAATAAGAGAAAGCTTGCTTTATTAAATTGTTTACTATACTTCAAACCTTACACCGTATTGCGCGAAATGTCAATATATTTTCCACTATTTATAGATTTTTTTATGACTGAGGGAGTGAGAAGCCCATGTAGGCTTGCCCACTTTGTTCTCAAATCAAAATTCTATCTGTATCCACTTCTCCCACAGGTAATATGGGCACTGGCTGCGTTGGATGCTCACCCAGCATCTTTTCCATCCAGATCATATCGTACCATGTATCAAATTTATAACCGCATTTATGAAAATGCGCGTTTGTTTTATAACCCATTTTCTCATGAAATGCGATGCTCTCCGGATGCGGGTAGGCAATGCATGCATTTAGATTCAAAATATGCTGCTCTTTTAAAATAGCCTCCAGCTTTCCGTATAACAGCCTTCCAATCCCCTGTCCTTTATATATCGGCCTGATATAAATGGTAGTCTCAACCGCCCAGTCATATGCTGCCCTGTCCTTAAATGGTGATACATAGCTGTATCCTGCAATTCGTTCACCATCCACAGCTGCAAGCCAGGGATATCTCTCCAGCGTCCTCTTAATCCGCCCGGAAAATTCCTCCAGCGCGGGCGGCTCATATTCAAATGTAATGGCCGTTTCCTTCACATATGGTTCATAAATGTCCAGCATTTCCTGTGCATCCCTGGTATCCGCCATGCGCACAATAATTTTCTGTTCCTCCATCCTTCCGCCTCTTCTTCAATACCTGCAGCAGACTTCGCCTTCTGCAGATCTTTTCATTCTCTGCACTGCGTGCAGACCGTTTCACATCCTTATTTCTTCTCTGTAACCACACCGTTTTCATCAATTCCCGCGTTGGGCGATAACCCTTCCAGAAAATCATAAAATGCGGTCTGCTCCTGCTGATCGCTGATATACTGTGTCGTAAATCCGGTCTGCAGACATGGCACAAAGGACATTTGCTTCAGCCCTTCTGGTGTAAGATCCAGTTTCAGAAGCCCCGTGTACTTTGTCTCATCATTAAACCAAAAATCTCCCATGCTGTAAACCACCGGTCTGCCGTCTATGTATTCAATTCCCTGAAGTACATGAGGATGTCCGCCAACCACAATGTCAGCGCCCGCCTGCAGGAATTCCGCTCCCATATTGTGCTGATTTTCTTCATATGTATTGGTATCTTCCGGCCCCCAGTGTATGTAAGCAATCAGATAATCACACTGCCCTGCGGCATCCGAAATCACCTGCTTATATTCTGCAGGATCATAGGCCTCCAGCACCCCCGGGGAGTCCGTCTCTGCCTTAGGGGTATAAAATACGATCTCCGCATTGGTAGCCGCCACAAAACCGATCTTCATGCCGTTTACGACAAAATATACCGGCCGTCTTGCCTCCTCACTGTTCCTGCCGCCGCCCACATAAGGAATCTCCGCCTGATCCAGAAGATCCATCGTATCCATCATGGCATCCCTTCCATAATCATAAACGTGATTATTGGCCAGTGAAACCAGATCCGTTCCCATTTCCTTCAAAAGTCCCATCCGTTCCGGCTTCGCACGAAATGTATAAAGCTTCCCTTCCAGCGGCTCACCTCTGTCACTGATACAATACTCGTGGTTCAGATAGAAAATATCCGCGTCATTAGACATCTGCAAGATCTCAGGCGAAATACACTGTGACAGGTCATTCACCGTATCATAATGATCCAAAACAAATCCATCCTCAGCAAAACACAAATCCCCGGCAATCACCACCTCCGCCTGGTCCGTCTTCCCATCCTGCAGAAAAATCCCCTGTTCTTTGGCAGTTTGCGCATCATCGAGTTTCCCGTCATACCGGTCGCGAAGAACATGCATTGTCTCCCCCAAAGCCTCATAAATTCCTTGCCCAGAAATCTGTCCTTTCCGAACGCGCTTCAAGATCGCCTCCCGTTTCCCGGAATAAGTATCCATAACCCAGGCCCCAAAAGACTTCCTGCCGGCGGCCTGCTTCTCTGCCGAAACAGGAACCGTCTCCTCACTATCACCAAAAGTCTCAACAAAACAAGCCTGAACCGCCTTCACGCCCCGCTCAAGCTCTTGGGCCGCCAAACGCCGCCGATGCCCCCTGACCCCCAGACTCACCGCCAGAACAATCACAACAACAACACACCCGCCAAAAACCGCCACTCTGCGCCGAACCTCCCGCTTCCGTTTCTCCAGCCTCTGTCTGCGCAATTCCGTATCATACCTGTCACTGCCCATAACTCAAATCCTCTTTCCGTAAATTCCAACTCCGCCCGCCGGCCCCAACCGACCTGCCGAATCCTTCTTCATCCAGTAGCCGCCCTCTGCAAAAACACCTGTACTAGAGCGTGTCTGAAAATTCATTGCCGCAATTTTCAGATACGCTCTAAAGCCTCAAGAAAACAATCCCACACTCCTGCAAAAAAGTCAAGCCCCAACTCCGTCCAAACACAGCCACCCCAATCCGCCTCTCCCGCCCCAAAAGCCTTCCGGGTGCAAAACGTCCCGCCTTGAAAAGCCCAGCCCCGGCTGTAGGGAATCGTGTGCTTTCCGCGTGCGTAAATAGGAATATTAGATTTACTTATATGAAAATACGGAAAAATGCAGGTCAAAACTATGATTCCGAATCATAGTTTTGCGCCGGCCTGACGCGTGAAATCCATCAGGATTTCACGTGGCATGCCGGCGTTGCCTGCATTTTCCCGTATTTTCATATTAGTAAATCTTATATCCCTATTCCCGCACGCGGAAAGCACATGATTCCCTACAACCGGGGCGAACCCTTCTCCAAGCCCCCCATTTCTCACCCAACTTTAAACTTGAACTTCTGTATCTCTTTTTCGCTGGATACTTTTTCAATCATCCCGCCCAACCCGCGGAGTTTTTCTTCAAATCTCTCATAGCCTCTCTGGATATAGACAATATCATCAATGATCGTAATCCCGTCTGTTGCCAGGCCCGCAATGCAAAGAGCTGCCCCTGCCCGCAGATCCGGAGCGCTCACCCGTGCACCGGAAAGCTTCTCCACACCTTCAATCGTCGCTGAATTACCTTCTACCTTAATCACCGCGCCCATTCTGGCAAGTTCATCCAGATATTTAAAACGATTCTCGAAAATACTTTCTGTAATTGTGCTTGTTCCTTTTGCCAGAGCCAGTGTCACGCCGATCTGAGGCTGCATGTCTGTCGGATAGCCTGGATAAGGCAGTGTCTTAACCTGTGTAGACGACAGTCTCCTTTTTGCTACAACACGCACTGCGTCGTCAAACTCTTCTATTTCGCAGCCAATATCAACCAGTTTGGAAATCGTCGCATCCAAATGTTTCGGAATTACATTCAAAACCGTAACATCACCCAAAGTTGCTGCTGCCGCGAACATAAATGTCCCTGCCTCAATCTGGTCCGGGATGATGGAGTATTCCGTCTTGTGAAGAGACTTCACACCACGGATCTTAATCACATCCGTTCCCGCTCCCTTGATATTGGCTCCCATACTGTTCAGGAAGTTTGCAACATCAACAACATGCGGCTCCTTGGCAACATTCTCCATAATCGTCAGGCCGTCAGCCATGGCTGCAGCCATCATTACATTGATGGTAGCCCCTACGGTTACAACATCAAAATAAAGATGGGTTCCTCTGAGAACCTCTGCTTCTGCCACAATCTTACCGTGTTCAATATCCACGTCAGCACCCAGAGCACGGAATCCCTTCAAATGCTGGTCTATCGGACGGCTGCCGATATTGCACCCGCCCGGAAGCGCTACTTCTGCTTTTCTGTATTTCCCAAGCAGAGCACCTAGCAGATAGTAGGACGCTCTGATTTTCTTTATATAATCATATTCGATATTAAAGTCGCCGATTGTGCTTCCGTTAATCTTTACTGTGTGCGGATCCACTCTCTGCACCGTAGCGCCGATTCCCGCTATGGCCTCCAGCATCACATTAATATCATTTACATCTGGCAGATTGTCAATCAGGACAGTCTCGTCCGTCATAATCGCCGCTGCCAGAATAGCAAGTGCCGCATTCTTGGCTCCGCCTATCTCAACTTCCCCTACAAGCGGACTGCCGCCTTTAATAATATATTGCTCCATATTGCACCTCGATTATCCGATATTGTTATCGTGATCCCTTATCATTATTCCCCTGTTACTTCTTCAAGTCCAATTTTCAATATGCTAAGACATTATACCATAAAATGAAAATTTGTAAAATCATTTTTTCCCGTACTTCCGTCAATCCACTTGTCTTCCAGGATCTTCCACAGCGTTCAGTACGTTCTCTATGGTCTGTTCAATCCGGCATCCATCTTCGGAAATGGTAATATCCGCATACATTTCAAACAGCTTCGTCCGCTCATTATACAGGTCACGGAATGTCTGCCCTTCCTTCAGGACAACTCCGCGCTTTTTGGGACTTCGAATCCTTCTTTTTATTGTTTGATAAGAAGCCTTCAAATATACGACCGTTCCGATTTCTTTAAAATGCCTCATCGCCTCTTCACAGTAGATCACACTGCCGCCCGGCGATATCACAGCATTTTTCACATCCAGATCACGGTTGACCTGATTTTCAATTTTCAGGAATCCCTCTTCTCCAACATCTGCAATAATCTCGCGCAGGAGCCTATCCTCTTGCTCTTGAATCAGCAGATCTGTATCAACAAACTTCATGCCCAGCCTTTTCGCCACAACAACACCGACTGTGCTCTTTCCGACTGCCGGCATGCCAATAAAAATAAGATTTTTTTTCATGAGTATATCCACCTTGATTTATCCTGACTATCCATGATTCTGCAGCCTCACTGCAGATCCGCCCGCAGGGCATAGTTTACGGGATGCCCTTTGGACAGTAATACATCTTGCGGCATTATATCATGAATCAAGATTCATGACCGCCATTCGCCGTTCGGAAAATGTGCAGGCACGCTTTCCTCACTAGCGTTCATTATATCATATTTTTTTTAATTAGTAAAATTTGCGCCTGCATCGCCGGTTATCGCACCTGCGTTTATACAATTCCTGATACAACATTACTTCCACCATATCGCGCAGCCAGTTCTGCCCTCCAGGCCCCTGAGGCGGACGGTTCTGCGGAGGACGGCCCGGTCTTGGCGGGCGGTTATCCTGCGGCGGACGCCCTGGTCTCGGCGGGTGGTTATCCTGCGGCGGACGCCCTGGTCTCGGCGGGCGGTTATCCTGGGGCGGGCGCCCCGGTCTTGGCGGACGGTCATTCTGCGGCGGGCGTCCCGGAAGGTGTATCGCCTGCTCTTCCATGAGATCTTCCGAAAACAGCTCCTCTTCCATCATCTCTTCCGGAAAAACGTCCTCGTATCCTTCCCCATAAAACATCTTTTCATGTTTACGTACATTATCATAGATCCGGCTGCACATCATACGCAGCTGCAGTTTATCCGGATATTCGTCATACATCATGCTGCAATCGTACTCCATTCTGTCACACTCATCTTCTACATACGGAAGGATTTTTTTAGCCATTGACGGATAGAGACTTTTCATATATTCAAAGTCTCTCCGCTCAATTTTCTCATCATCATACGCAAGCGGCATAGGGTATGCCATGTAATAAGGCAGTTTTGGATTCATAGTACACACTTCCATTTCAAGACATTATATGGTTAGTATATGCTATTAGCAGAAAATCGTTAATTCATGGGAGTATTCTCTTTTAAATTTGCATCCTTTATAATTTCTGACAATGCAATCACCTCACATATTAAGTCCATACAACTAGTACAAGAAAATCTAAATACCTTGCTGGTTCGGTGAGAATGACTTTTCGAGAGTGCAGACGCAAGAACGTAGGCGTAGTGGGGCTATGCTGAGGCTTTTGCGCCTGTGCTATCGGAAAATCAGGCCAGCAAAACAGCAAGGTATTTAGATTGTCTTATACTAGTAAAAGAGACCTGCGTCCGGTCTCTTTTACTAGTCCTGTTATATACTTTACAGATCATTTACCATCCCGCTGCAAATCTGCCACCAAACGCTTTAATGCTTCAACTTCTTTCTCTGCTTCTGCCGCTCTTTTTTCTGCCTGCGTCTTTTCCCTTTTGGCCTGTTCTTTTTCCCTGGCAGCTTCTTCTTTTTCCCTGGCAGCCTCTTCTACTTCTTTTTTAATCTCCTCCAGCTCTTTCCTTGCTTTCTCGGCCTCTTTTTTCATGGCATCCAGCTGTTCCTGCTGTTCTTCAATCATATACTGCACTGTGTTTCTGTCAAGCTCAAGAAGTTCTTCTGAAAACATATCCATCACCCCTTCGATATTGCGGCACATCTCATACACTTCTTCGTATATTTCTTTAAATGCCGGATATTTCTCTATGAGTTCTAAAATCCGATCCGGGCTGTCCTCGCTAAAAAATGTAAGCCAGGCATCCAGTTCGTTATCTATAGTTTTATTGTGATTGTTTTCTTTATAAATGTCAAGTGGAATCAAAACATACTCCTGCAGCATATTCAGCTCCAGGCCGGTATTAAATACTTGTTTGGAATAATGGATATACTTATCCACTGTATGAAATTCAGATGTGCTTTTTTCGAAAAATACGATGGTATAGACCGTTTTTATATCTTGATAAGTAAACTTTTTATTCCTTCGACTCTTCACTCTTTTGTACTGCCGGAGCAGTGAATCCGCGGAATAACATGCGCAGCGTTGTCCAGGGAATGCATACCCTATCTTTTGTATTTCTACGTTGGCCAGGCTTCCGTCATCCAGTTCCACTATGATATCAGTAATTAACAGTGTGTTTTCATCTGCTATACTAACAGAATCATTTGGAAGTATCTGCCGTATTATCACTTTTCGTTTCAACAGCAGGGTCAACAGAGATTCCAGCCTGTCCGGGTGCACTTCAGGACTCATTATCTCTTTGAAAAAGGAATCATAAATCATTTTAATTCCTCTCGCGCCGGTACAAAAATATAAAAATTCTTCCTTCTTTTCCTGGCTCCAGAGTTCAAACTGTCTCAGGCAGTCCGGATGCATGCAAATATCTTTTAACACCTCCTTTCGTGTCCTGATTTGTGGAAAATACTCTTGTAGTCTTTGTGCATAGGCACTCTCCCTTCTTTTGTTTTTTAATCATTCACGGAAACTGTTTCGAATCTGAAACGCCGAAATGAGAAGTCTTGCGGCTGTGAAATGGCTGAAACGCCTGCCGCTTTTGATAACATCAGAATAACACGTGTTTGACCAGAATGCAAGAAACAAAATCGGGATTTAGTCGGCTAGCTTTAGACTTGTCGACGGATGGGGACGCTTCATGACAGGGAGGCCGGGAAGGCGCTGGGGCTGTATATGCCGTTGCGATATGCACCCGTGCTGCTAAGTGTTTCTAGAACAGCCGCTGCCGGATAGGCGGGTACGCTGAACACATCACGGGAAATCTGATGATTTCCCGCGCTGGGTTCAGCAACAACTTGATTTGGAGATCAAGTTGTTCCCCGCCTAGCCGGCAGCGGCTGTTCAAGAAACACTAAGCGCACTCCAGCATTTCGCAACGGCATATACAGCCCCAGCGCCTCCCCGGCCTCCCTGTCATAAAGCTGGCTCATCCAATCGGCAGGAAAGCTCGCCAACCGGGTGGGATCCTCGGCCAGGGCAACGGATGTGGATTGGCTATGCGTATCTTTTCATCTTCAAGGTGTATATTAACTGTAAGCCGTATCCCCTTGCTTATGTACACCTACTGGGGACAAAAAAGTCCCGCCAATTCTATATCCATACGCTGCCCTCGTTTGAGGCCCCACCTTAGGAACGTGTCCTTTTCCTGCCGGCCGGATGAACCAGCTCCATGAAGGGATCGCCAAAAACCTCCCGGAGAACATCCATGTCCTTTCAAAAACGCTCAAAGCGGACCTTAGAAATTCTTGGTGGGAAACAGCCCTGAAAATGGAGAGATTTTTGGATTCCGAATCCAAAAATCAGCTGACCCAGCGCGAGAAATCATCGGATTTCTCGTGATGTGTCAGTGGTGCTCCATTTTCAGGGCTGTTTCCCGCCTAGAATTTCTTAGGTCCGCGGCCGCGTTTTTGAAAGGATATGGATGTTCTCCGGGAGGCTTTCGGCTATCCCTTTATGGAGCGTCCCCATCCGCGCCGAGGCTAAAGCTCGTCGCTAAATCCCGATTCTGATGAAAACAGGAATTTCATTCAAAGGAGCATTGACTTTTATCATCTGCCCCCCCTGATATGTTTCCCCACTCCAGGCATGTTCCCATCTGCATCCTGCTGGCAGATACAGCTCTCTCTGCCGCGCCGCTTCATAAAGCACAGGTGCAACCAACAGCCGGCTGCCAAACATATAGGCATCTTCCACGCTCCACGCCTTTTTATCCTCCGGAAACTCATAGAACAGAGGACGCATAACCGGCGTTCCTTTATCGTGTGCTTCCTGCATAAGTTTTTTCAGATATGGCTTCATGTTTTCCCGGTACTGCAGATATTTTTTCAGAATCTCATACACCTCTTCCCCATAAGACCAGACTTCATTGTCAGCACCGGATACACAAGCACCGCCTCCAATTTCCGCCATCGGTTCTTTGTGCGGCTCTCTGTCGCCGTGCAGTCTCATTACCGGACAGAAGGTACCGTATTGAAACCACCTTACAAACAGCTCACGGAACCGTTCATCATCAGGATTTCCCCCATGGAATCCGCCAATGTCCGTGGTCCACCATGGAATGCCTGCAATTCCCATATTCAGGCCTGCCGTGAGCTGATTTCTCATGCTTTCATAACTGGAATGGATATCCCCGGACCATACAAGCGCACCATAGCGCTGTGATCCGGCCCAGGCACACCTCAGTAGGTTTACAATCTTTTCCTGGCCCGCGGCCTGCATGCCTTCAAAAAATGTTTTCGCGTACATCACCGGATAAATATTTCCGACCTGGATATTCGGCCCAAGACTGTAACGGTACTGTTCAAAGTCGTAAACTGTATATTCCGGTTCCGCTTCATCCAGCCAGAAGATACGTATTCCTTTGTCATAATAGTTCTGCTTGATTTTTTCCCAGACATACTTCCGCGCGCCCGGATTCGTGGTGTCAAAATGCAGGGTATTCCCCTGAAAGTCCATGGCGATCTGGATTCCGCGCTCTGTATGGATCAAAAAGCCATTTTCCTTCATCTCCTCAAAATTTTCACTCCGGTAATCCACCTGCGGCCATACAGATACCATCAGCTCAATGCCCATGGATTCCAGTTCCTGTATCATAGCGTCAGGATCCGGCCAATACTCCTCATCAAACCGGTAATCCCCCTGATACGGCCAGTGGAAATAGTCTGCCACAATCACGGATATGGGCAGATTCCGCCGTTTGTATTCCCGTGCCACCTCAAGCAGTTCTTCCTGGGTGCGGTAGCGCAGCTTGCTCTGCCAGAATCCCAAGCCATACTCCGGCATCTGCGGAACCGTGCCGGTCACGGATGCATAATTCTCTTCTATCTCTGCCGGTGTATCTCCTGCTGTGATCCAGTAATCTATCTTCTTTGAGGATTCCGCCTCCCATGTTGTCTTATTTCTGCCAAAAACAACCCGCCCCACTGCCGGATTATTCCACAAAAAGCCATACCCCAGAGAGGAGATCAGAAACGGGACGCTCGCCTGTGAATTGCGGTGCGCCAGCTCCAGGTCTGTTCCCTTCAGGTTCAGACAGGACTGCTGATACTGCCCCATTCCGTAGATTTTTTCCTCCGGGTCCAGGGACTCAAAACTTACAATCAGCTTATAATCACTGCCCTGCAACGGCTTATATGCCCTTCCTTCAATTTCGAGTGCACTGCATTTTGAATCATATATATCTTTTCGGTTCCGCACATATTCTTCCATGAGAAGCTTGCCCTCACTGTTATAAAACCGCATTTTCCCCGCATAATTAATTGAGGCTGTGATCTTACCATTCTTTATGACTCCCTCCGTGTCTGATATCTCTACTTCCCCGCAGGGCGTTTCTCTCTTCAAAAGCGCCCAGTCTTCTTGGGGCATCGCAAATAATCTGGTGGCGCGGACTCTCAGAGAATCTTTTCCCCAGGCTTCTACACGTACGGTCTCTGAATCATACCGAAATTCAAGAGCGCCGTCCACACACTTTAATCTTTCCATCCTGTTCCTCCTCAATACTTTTTAACGGTCCAATATTTGTAATAGTTCAGGCAAGCCTGAACTGCTGCTACTATTTCTCCTGACTTTCGCAGTGAAATACCGTCTCCACATGCTGTTCCCTGTACTTCTTCGGAGACACGCCCATCACTTCCCGAAAAATATTACAAAAATATTTATCATTATCATATCCGGTTGCCGCAGCAATCTCATAAACTTTTAAATCTGTTTTCTGCAGTAAAACACAGGCATGTTCAATTTTTACTTTTTTGACAAAGGACATAAATGTAATTTTCATCTCATCATGAAAAATCCGGCTTAAATACTCCGGCGATACACGCAGGTTTTCCGCCGCATCACTCAGCCGGCACCTTACGCTGATGTTCTGCCTTACATAGTTCACTGCATTGCGCACCATAGATTTTTTTGTATCAATATCCGTAAGTAATTCGTCTACAGCCGCAACTTTTACTGTCTGTTTTACTTCCTCAGGCACAGAATAACCGCCCAGGTTTGTATATGCCTTATTCAGCGCACGTTCAATATCCCCATAAGAAACCGGCTTTAATATATAACCTTTAATCCCCAGTTCGATTGCTTCCTGTGCATAATGAAATTCACCATACCCGCTGATAATCACATAGTTTACCTGCAGTTTTTTAGGCTGAAGGCTGCGGATCATATCCAACCCGGACAGCCCGGGCATCTTAATATCAACAAAGGCCAGATCGGGCAGCTGCTTCAGGATCAGCTCTCTGCCCTCATTTCCGTTATCCGCCTCACCCACCACCTGAACCCCCGGGTCCACCTGCCTCAGAAGGCGGACAATCAGCTGCCTGGCTTTGTCTTCATCTTCAATTACTAACACTCTCATATATTCCCCCCTGCCCTTATAATGCCGGAAGCTTTAACATGACGGTCGTACCTCTGCCGCCTGTACTCTCGATGTAAAAAGCAAAAGCCTCCCCATAATACAGTCTCATGCGGTAACAAGTATTCGCCATACCCAGCCCCAGATTTTCAGGATTGTTTTCCAGGGCAATACCTTCCCGTATTTTCCTAAGAAGATCTTCCTCTATTCCATTCCCGTTATCTGCAATTATAATCATCAGTCCCGAATCCTCTTCCTTTGAACAGATAACGGTAATAAGTCCTCCCTTGCTCCTGCTGTCAAAGCCATGAATAATGGCATTTTCCACAAAGGGCTGCAGCAGAAGCTTGCGTATCTTTTTATCTTCGATCTCCGGATTCACATCAATCTCAAAATCAAAACGCCCGTTAAAACGGCTTCTCTGCAGAAATAAATACTGTTCCAGCCAGGCAATCTCCTGGCTGACTGTCACAAGTTCATATCGATTTTCAGTCATGTAGCGCAGTACATTGGCAAACACCTTCAGCAGATCACTGGTCTCATAATCTTCGTGCTCTATCGCAGTGTAATTAATAGAATTCAGCGTATTGTAGATAAAATGTGAATTAATCTCCAGCTCCAGCGCCTTTATCTCCGCATCCTTCTGTTTCTTCAGCCCTTTCAGTTTTTCGTCATTTTGCTCCTGGATTTTCTTTTTCTGAAGGACAATCTGATCTACCATTTTGTTATAACCAGCAAACAGTGAATTCAGTTCTCCATTGTCGGCGGATGGCAGCGAGGTATATTCGCCCCTCTTACGTATCCTGGACATCGCTCCTTCCAGAAGGCTCAGCGTCTTCATCCTGCGGCGGATAAAGATATTTACCAGCACAATGGTCAGGAGAAATAATAACAATACAATTGAAAAAGCTGCAAATGTAGATACTCTGATATCTTTTTTTATTTTTTCCGTATCCACGGCATAAGCAAGATGCCAGTTCGTCCATTTCACTTCATCCTGATGCGTCTTATCTACTTTCAGATTGTCTATAAGCTCCAGGCTTTTGTTATCTGCAAACAGGCTGCCGCCTGCCGTCTGAAGTATGTAAGAGGTGTATCCGCCTTCTGAACTTTCCAGAATGGATTCTATTGTTTCCGGATACATCAGCATTACGAGGCTTCCGTAGCATTCTTTCGTCTTATAATTATATATTTTCTGGGACAGCCCAAGGCACACCTTATTGTGATATTCCAGCTTGGCCGTCACCAGTTCCTGGCTCTCCATCCCTTTATTTCCCAGCTGTATCAGATCCTCATAAAGCAGCTTATTATTCTGGGTAACAATGGTCTGCTGGCTAGCCGGAAGGCGGATGACCAGGTATCCGGATCCGTCTTTTCTCATGAGAAACATTAACGCCACTTCATTATTGGTAGGGGTGGAATAGCCTTCTAAAAGAGAAAAGATCCGGTTGCTGTTGCTTTTTACCTCCATGGAGACATCCTTTATTTCCTCCCAAATCTGTCCGTCAATAACTGCTTTATAATACGGTTCCATGTAGCGCTGCATATAATTGGACAGGTGTTCCGATTTATCTATCATATTCTCAGATGCCGCCAGCGTCGTGTGCTGTATCATATCCTGTCCATGGTAGATATTAAGCGCCAGCAATATCATCATCACCGGTAAAAATGTAAATACCGCAAGCAATATCTGTATCTGAGTGCTTAATTGTGCTGCCCTGTACCTTTTTAATAGTCTTTGAGCTGTTGTGATAACTATGCATACCCTTTCTCTGCGATATATTTTGCGGTATGAATCCACCTTTCGATACGCTCCGGCTCGTGCTGCACCGTTACTGTATCCTTCAGAATCATCTCCACAACACAGCCGCCGGCTATTTCCATCGTCCTTTTAATATCGCGTCCTGCTTCTTCTTCGTCAAATCTCCGGGTTACCACTGTTGGAGCTGGTTTCCAGGAGTATACATATTGGTCCAAAAGTGCAATCGCCGCTGCTTCTCTGTCTGTCCACGGATTTACCGACACACGTCTTAAATTTTTAATACACTTTTTTATTATATCAAATTTATCCGTCATAGGCTCGCAGCATCCGTAACAACTCCATCCAAATTTTTCCAGTAAGGGCTGATGATAAGCTGTAGCAAATTCTTCGTACATGTCCGGGGATACTCCGGCAAGTTCCTGGGCATCCGAAAATCCCCAGCTGTTCTGATATAAGGCTCTGTCTGAACCCGGTCCGTGAATATAGCCGATACCGCCTGATCCGATATAATCATTTCCTGTATTCGTCTTCATGAGACAAGGCTCCATCACTTGAAGAAGCTCCAGTGTGGAATCCCTCATAAATCCCAGAACTTCATGGAGCCATTCGGGCTGGTCGTACAAATCATAAAAAATCTGTTCTGTGCCCCGCATCTCAATAAACTGCCTCAAAAGGCTTGTATCCGGCGCCATATATCCATAGGAACGTACTTCTATTAAATCTCCGATTACTTCCCGGATCAGGCAGAGGTTCCTCTCCGATTCTTCTTTATAGAAAATAAACTCCTGTTTGGAAAGTTTCCGTATATCTTCTTCATTTTCCAGCAATATTTTGTTTTGATGTATCCCCTCCCCAGAGTCTTTCATATCCATATGAATAAAGGAAGCGCCGCCTTTTATGAAAGGTGTAATCTCATATACGAGCGGCACTTCGATCACCGGTTCTATTACAAAGTCGTCGTCAAAATGTTCAAATCTGTAGCAAAGACGGCGCATGGCCCATTCATAAGCCCGGTAGAATTCCTCCCTGCATACCATCTTATCCCATGGCAGTATCTCAAGCCAGGCCCCCTCCGGGAACACAAGCACCATGGGCCTGATTCTCTGCAGGCTGTTATGTGCATACCACAATTTCTTCTTCTCTTCCTGTTTATGATCCTGGGCATAATGTTGTACCTTGGCAGCAAGCTCCCGAAGTACATTTTTCTCGTTTTCATTCAATCCTGATTTCGGCGGATCTGTATAGATGATCCTGGGATCAATATATTCTATCACTTTTTTCACCTACTCCTTAACTGCTCCTGCTGTCAGCCCTGATACGATATACTTCTGCATAAAAATAAAGATAATCACGATCGGTATAATCAGGCAGACTCCGAATGCAAGAATACTGTTCCATTGTGTCCCGTATTTTGTCTGGAAATTATTAATCATAGTCGTCATCGGCCAGAGTGAGGAATCCGAAATAAAGGCCATAGAATATACCAGGTCATTCCATGCAAAAATAAAAGAAAAGATAGCGGCCGTAGCAAGACCTGGACGTGAAACAGGCACCATAATCCTCACAAATGCGCCTAACATCGTACATCCGTCCACTCTTGCCGCCTCCTCTACCGATTTGGGCAGGGATGCAAAAAAAGGCCGCATCAGAATTACAATAAACGGGATCGATAAGGTAGCCGTGGATAGAATCGGGGCAATCCTGGTATTAATGATGTGCATTTTGGTATACAGTAAGAATAACGGAGTCAGCAGTAAGGCCGGCGGCAACATCTGCGTTACAAGAAATCCAAGAATCATCGGCTTTCCCGCCTTTGATTTAAACCGGGCCAGCCCGTAAGCTGCCGGTATTGCCAATACAAGTGCTATCAGCATAGAAAATACTGCTATTACCAGACTGTTTCTCAATGCCGGAAACAAGTTGCTTTCAAACTGGTCTATGTATGCCTGGACTGTCGGGGCTTCCGGTAAAAAAGTCGGAGGGAACCTGAAAATTTCCACATCCTTTTTAAAAGAACACATCACCATCCATATGACAGGCGACAGGAATAGAAGTACAAGCAGAACTGCTCCTGCATTGATCCCTATATTTTTTATTTTGCCATTCTTCATTACTCAATCACCTCGTCATCGTTGACAAATCTCAGGTAAATGACTCCCATAATAAATAATAAAATAAACATAAAATTAGCTACTACCGATGCCTGGCTGAAATTATACTCTCTGAATCCAAGCTTATACGCATAGGTTGAAAGCATTTCTGTTGCATTAACAGGACCGCCGCCCGTCATAACCTGTACCAGATCAAATACCTTAAATGTATAAATCACGCCTAAAATAAGAATTGAATACATTGTTGGCTTCAGCATGGGGAGCGTAATATGTAAAAATCTCTGAACTCTTCCTGCCCCGTCGATTGCCGCACTTTCCAGCACATTGTCCGGTATGTTCGCCAGCCCGGTCGATAAAAGCACCATATCAAACGGAATCCCGACCCAGCAGTTAGCGGCTATAATGCACCATATCGCGGTTCTGCTGTTTGTCAGCCATTCAATCGGACTATCGATTACTCCGATCTGCTGCAGAATAAAATTTAATATCCCACTGTCTGTCTGAAAGATAAACTTAAATAAAATCCCTGTCACTGTCATTGGAATCAGCCAGCTGATCAGCATAAGGCTTTTGGAAAGCTTTGCCATGCAAAACTTTCTAGAAAGCAGCATGGCAAAAGCAAATCCGATCACAAATTGGATAACAGTACAAACGACAGTGAACAATACGGTATTATATGCAGCCGTCCAGACAACGCCCTTTCCCAGAAGCTCTTTGACAGTATCAAGCCCCACAAACTGGTGGTTCAGGAAGTTTCTGGTGGACATATTTCTGAACATCAGATAGAAGTTGTAAATTATCGGATAAACCGCTACAATCCCCATATAAATACAGGCTGGTCCTGCAAAGCAGAGCAGATACCTTGTATTTTTAGTTATAATTGTCCGTTTCCCTGTTCCTTTTTTCATTTTTTCACCAATCCGTCAATGGTTGTCTGTGCATCCTTGCAGGCATTTTCGGCCGTTTTCTGTCCTGTCATCGTCTCCTGTAAGGCAGTATAAATTGCGGTTGAAATCTCCGGCCAGCTTACATCCGGCCCCAGTACTGCCGCATAGTTCAACTGGTCAAAGAATACCTGTAAAACCGGATCTTCTGACCAATCTGTGTATTTATCTACCGCATCTTTTCTCGGCGGCAGCTTACCGACTGCATGATCCCAGTCAGCCAGGGTATCCTTGTCCATCATGAATTCCATAACCGGCCAAATCTTCTCAAGATCAGCTCCCTTGACTACAGAAAATCCTTCTCCGCCCAGGGCTGAAGCCTGTTCCTTGTCAATAGGAATCGGCGCACATTTCCAATTTTTGTCCGGTACATTTCCTTCCAAAGTCGGCACCTGCCATGGCCCGTTAATCATCATGGCTGCATTTCCCTGCATAAACTGCTGGCAGACATCTGCCTGTGACCAGTTAATCACTTCTGAACTCATCGCCCCTGCATCGATCATATCCTTTAAGAACTGCATGGAAGATACTGCATCTGCACTTCCCATAGAGTACATATCTGCTCCGCTGGAATATAAAAACGGGAAGTACTGGAAGGTTCCTTCATCGTTATTTACAAGCGAGAGTGCAAAACCATACTGGCTTTCCTGGGTCAGCTTCTGCGCCGCTGCTGCCAGTTCATCCCAGGTTTTTGGGACTTCTACTCCTGCCTCCTTTAACTGATCCTCATCATAGTACAATGCCAGACAGTTTGAATTATAAGGCAGTCCGTAGAGCTTTCCGTCAATTGTCGTTGTGTTTAAGGATGTCTCGTAGAAGTTCTCCTTCTGCCCCCATGCATCCACCTGCTCCGTGATATCCTGCAGCATTCCCATTTCCACATAGCTCGCAGTATCGCAGTTATTAATCATCGTCAGATCAGGCAGTTCGCCGGAAACCATTCCCAGAGTATACTGTTTGTTCAAGTCAGCATATGGATATTGGACAATCTTAAAACGGTAGCCATTTTCTTCGCCCCATTTGTTCATAATATCCGAGAAATATTCATGTTCCAGGTCTTCAAAATACTCCCAGATTTCCACTTCAACAATGTCACCGCTGCTTTTCGCTTCCGTCCTCTTGGTATCCTGGGCGCTCTCCCCCTCCTTGGAAGAGCTGTCAGCCGAACCTTTCCCGCACCCGGCTATCAAAGACAACGTCATCATTGCTACAAGAATCATACTTACTACTTTTTTCATATCTTTCGCCTCCTTTTCTTGTATTATATTTCATAAACAATTCTTTTTTTATTATAACATTTTGATAAAAGTGCACTATTTTGTTATTTCTAAAATATATCCGTCTTGTAAAGAGAACAGCAATTCCTAAAGCGGAATGCAAGACCTATTGTAGAAAATAACATCTTAAAAGAAAGCACCTCTTTGTGACAGAATCCTTTTGCCAATGATTCATACACACAAAGAAAGGTGCTTCATATGATTTAAAGTATACAACATTTTAAACACAAAAACTTATATGATCGGGAAGCGGCCGGCATCCGTGCATCCTGCTTCTCTCAGAAGCCCCTCCAGCCGAAATCCCCCGCCTACATAAGCTGCGTCTCCTCAAGTTTCTCTGAGAATGCAGTGTTCAGCTTTATAACAGGCTTTCTCAGCACCAGGCCCAGCATAAGTGATGCCGCCAGGAAGATCACCAGTATCCCCAGTTCTCTCCAATATGTCATCCCATAAGCCCCGCCGATGCACTCACGCATGGCGGTCATACTGTGGGTAAACGGAAGCAGCGGATATACCTTCTGGAAAAATGCCGGCGCCACTTCAATTGGAAACGTCCCGCCTGATCCTGCCACCTGCATAACCAGAAGCACAACGCAGACTGCCTTCCCGATATCTCCGAAGGACACGGTCAGGGTATATATGATATTTACATACACAATGCTGGTAATCCAGCCGGCCAGCAGAAACAGGAACGGATGCTCACACTGAATCTGCAGATAGTAAAGATCTCCCAGGCAGATAAGCCCGCTCTGGAACAGTCCCGCCAGCAGGAATATGAGATACCTCCCCAAATAGACCTGGTAATTCTTTACACGCTTCAGTCCGTTCAGTGATTTTGGAGATACGGTAACCTTTAACATTGCGACCAGTACGATGCCGCCCACCCAGATCGCAAGGGTGGAGTAAAACGGCGCCATGGAAGACCCGTAATTCTCTATTGGATACAGTTTAGTTGTCTCCAGTTCCACCGGAGATGCAAGGAAGGCGCTGATGCTTTCTTTGTCCCCGCCTACGATCTCTTCCAGCGTCTGGAAATCGCCGCTGCTCTGTGCCTGATTCAGCTTCCATACCGTTTCCGTCAGCCGTGAGGCCGCCTTTTCCAGCAGCGAACCGGACGTATCCAGTGTTTCTTTTATCTGTGACAGGTCTGACGAAGCAGAACCGGATAAAGTGTAGATACCATCGGCACTCTCATCCAGCTGTTTCAGAAGCCCGGATATACTGCTCCGGGTATCTCCCAGAGAGGCATAAAGGCCGTCCAGATTCCGTTTCACCTGTTCCTCATACTCACTCTGAACCTTTGACAGGCTCTGTGCACTCTGCTCAAGGAGGGCGTCCAGTTCTTCCTCTGAGGTAAGAGCCTCCTCCGGTTTATTTCGAATCGTCTCCGCCGCTTTGCTCAGCTTATCATAAAGAGACTGCTGGACAGCTATGGATTCATTCAGTTTTCCCACGACACTGCCAACAGCCGGGGCAATTACCGCATGTTCCTCTCCAAGCGACTGCAGGGCATCCCGCAGGTTCGTATAGGATTGTATGATGTTACTGATCTTTTCTGAAAACAGATCCAGAGTGCCTGCGGTTGCAGCCGCATCCGATGACAGGGAATCCAGTCCACCATGAATCGTTTCCCCCATCTGTTGATAAAAACCTGCGCTGTCTGCCAGGGCCTGATTCATGCCTTCTGCTGCGCCAGATATGGCTCCCTGCATATCTGAAAATGAGCTTTCTTTCTCTTTCAGCGCACTCAAACTGCTGTCTGAATGCTCTCTGGACTGTTTTAAAAACCCGGATGTGGTATCCAGCATCTGCTGTGTAGACACCACCATGGAAGAAAATGCCTGGATGGTACCCGCGGCCGCGCTTAAATCGGCGGAAGTCCTTTCCAGGTTCGCTATCAGTGTAGCGGCAATTGATTCTGCGCCCTCCTGTTCTGCCGTATCTGCTACAGCCTGCATGGCCGTAATGGCCGTGTCAGATATGGTTTTAATAAACACTTCCTTTACCTGTGTCTGCACGGCACTGGCTCCCTTGTCCGTGACCTTGGGCGCTATCGCGTTTTCTTTGGCATTGGAATAATAAGTGATCTCAGGGTTCGTAACTGTGCCTGAGAAAAGGCTCATCATATTCCTGCTGAAATCTTCCGGGATCACAATTGCAGCGTAATATTTACCGGACTTCACACCGTCCACTGCTTTGGCGCTGCTTGTAAAGGTCCAGTCCAGCTGTGTATTTTCCCGCAGTGCGGAAAGGACATTCTCTCCCAGATTGAGTGAAACCGGGACCAGATCCCCCTCATACCCTTCATCCACACTTGCTACCGCAACTTTGAGGTTTCCCGTATTCTCATAGGGATCCCAGCTGGCGGCAATGTTAAACCATGCATACAGAGCCGGAACCACAACAATTCCCAGTACAACGATCAGAGCGATGACATTTTTATAGCACCGCTTCACATCCCTTCTGAAGATGCCCCATATATTCTTCATCACTCATCCCTCCCTTTCATTGCGTCCAGAAGCTCTTCCTGGGTCAGTGATCCCAGCTCAATCTGCCGCTGCAGGCGGTCGTGGATGTATTCCTGACAGATCAGATAAACCGCGATTACAATTATTGATACAATCCATAGAACCAGAAAGACAATCTTTGACTCAATGCTGAACATCAGGACTAAAAAGACCGCCGGAAGAATCAGAATCGCTAAAAAGCCATTACGGATCCGTTTCTTATAGCCCGCTTCAAATGCAGCGGCCTTTGCAACCAGTTCTTCCCGCATGGTCTGATCCCGAAGCAGTGTCCTGACTGCCAGGGAGAAGGGCGTCTTCCCCCCCTTTCCGTCTGAAGTTTCGCAGAGCATCAAGTCTGTCTCTCCTAGCTTTCTGTCAAACAGATCATTCAGATTCACCAGCAGCCTTCGCAGCCCAAGCCCGATCAGCAGGGCTGCCGGCAGATACACCGCCAGATGGAGCAGGCTGCCCCAGAAGGCATTTCCATACATGCCTGCAATCGCCTCTCTCATTGCATTGATTCCATAAGTAAAGGGAAGCAGAGGGTGCAGCTTTTGGAAGAACGGCGGCGTCATCTCAATCGGATATGTGCCCGCAGATCCCGGGATCTGCAGAATTACCAGTACGATACAAAGCGCTTTCCCAATATGCTTCAGCGCGCTAGACAGGGCATAGATCAGGTTCACATACACAAAGGAGCAGAACATTCCCGTGAGTACAAAGGCAGCGGGATGGAGGCACTGCACCTTCAAAAGCCACAGGTCCCCCAGACATACGATCAGTCCCTGAATAAGACCGATCACAACAAAAAGAAGCCATCTGCCGAAGTATGCCTCGGATGTGGAAAAGTGCCTGACACCACCGCCTCTGTCAACTTCCATTTTCAGAATCGCAATTAATACAATTCCGCCTACCCAGAGCGCCAGGTTTGTGTAAAAAGGAGTCATGGAAATACCGTAATTCTTTACGCTGTACAGAGTTTCACTTCGAATGTTCACCGGCGATGCCATAAACTCTGCAATGGAGTCCGCGTCCAGCCCCTCCAGTGAAAGAAATTGCTGATAAGCCTCCGAACTCTGCAATGCCTGCAGATCCGTCACGATCCGGTCCATCTGCCCCTTCAAAGAGGTTACAGAATCCCCCGTCCTGCCCAGCGCCTTAGAACTATCCTCTAGGCTTGTGCCAAGCTGGGACAGGATTCCCTTCAACTGATCTGTGGAAGCCGATACGCCAGACAGCGCAGCGGACATTTCTCCGCCCAGGGCAGAAAAAGAATCCATTGACTCGTTCAGCTGGGGCAGAAGCGTCTGGTCAAAGTTATTACGGTAATCCCGCAGCGACTGCCTGCTCTGAGATACCAGCGTTTCCAGCTGCTCCTTGGTGCTTTGCGCGGTGTCCATTGCATTTCCCATACTGGCATTGCTCTGGCTCAATGAGTCCAGAAGAGTTTGAAACTCTTCATTCTGCGCCTGCAGCTCGGCAATCCGTCCGGAAACAGCCTCCTTAAGCGCATCCGGCAGATCCGCACTGATTTCCTCCAGCTTTTCCAGAATACTGCTGTTTGTATCCACCAGATTCTGTACCGAATCAATTCCATCTTTCACTGCCCCGTTCACCGTGTCCGCCTGATTCTTAAGGGAACTCAGGCTGTCGGATGCCGAGCCGTAAATATTGTTAAGCCAGTTCTCCCCGTCCGACAGGCTGCCGGAAAATGCAGAAGAAAATTCCCCAATACTGCCTCGTCCGCTGCTCAGTACAGAAGCAGTATCCGACAATGTGTCCGAACCCGCTGACGCAGCCGATTTCACACTGTCCAGCACTTCCTGCGTATTGCTGATCTGCCCGGAACTATCTCCGACCGTGTCCTGAAAATTCTTCAGCACAGTCTGATACTGCCCCAGATTCTGCTGAATCTCAGACAGCATGGTCATCACTTCCGTATTCATACTGCCCATATCCCCCGAAAGCCGGGTGACAGAGCTCTGGATCAGTTTTGAAATTGTCTCTGCCGCCACAGAGGAAAAAGTATCGTTAATCTCCTGCTGCACGGTGCCTGCCCCTGTGTCTGTGATCTTAGGAGCAATCGCATTCTTCTTTTCATTAATATAGTAATCCAGCCGGGGTTTTACCGGATACCCCGAGATAATGCTCAGAAGCGAACTGCTGAAATCCTCCGGTATCACGATGGCCGCATAGTACTTTCCTGACTTTACCCCTTCCACAGCCTGGGACTCCTCCACGAATGTCCACCCCAGCTGATCATTTTCCCTCAGATTCTCCTCAATACGATCCCCCGCATTCAGAGTAATCAGGTCATTCGCCGCTTCCGTATCATGATTGGCCACAGCCACCTTAATCCCCTGCGTATTGCTGTATGGATCCATATTTGCGGCAATATTAAACCACGCATACAAAGACGGCAGGACACAAACGCCTGCCATCACAATCACGGCGACCCGGTTATGTACAAGACGCCCAAGATCCCTTTTGAATATCCGAAATGCTTTTTTCATAATGAATGCCCTCCTGCATATATCGGGTTAAGTATAACAAAAACAAACCAGGAAAACAACACAAAAATGACGATTGGTCATATTTTTTATTTCGAACCTCTCCAGTACAGTTATTTTGGAAACGCTTTACCAGATCTTCTACCCATTTATCCGCAGTTATTAATTCGAAGGCCTCCTCATACTCCGTCTGAATCTCTTTTGCCTCGTCTTCCTAACGGGTGTAAAATTTACGGAGAAGTTCGATTCGCATGAGCCATACTTCCCCGTTTTTTAACTATCCTATTTCTTTGATATCCTATTTGGGTCCTGTCGTTAAATAAACTATTTTTCAGAAAATTTAACCACGTATGGAACTGCCCCTGCCTTGTATTCCTGGCAATAGTTCCTCAGTTTATCCTGGATGCAGCAGGTAATGTCAGGATAGCTTTCCAACTGGTGTGTTTGTGTTTCTATGTAATTCAGTGTCTCCTTCCACTGCTGTATCGTGTACAGTTGGAGTTCAAAACTGGATAAAATTAAATAACAGTCTTTTTTATGCATCCTCAGATCAGATAAGCAGCGAAGTTGCAGTACAGCCGCCAGTTTATCCAAAAGACATACGTTTTCCATCCTTTATTCAACCTCCGCTTTCTCTCGTATTTTTTCTTCCGGGGAGCAGGATGACCAATAACAAAATAGAGATGACCGCTGGCAGGAGATACAAAAGTAAATTGGAAATATCGCCGGTTTTTATGGGTCTGCTTACAGTCAGACTGCTTCCGGTTGGTCGGACCGGAACGGATGAAGGCGCTGATGGGGTTTCTGTCTTTTTTAAAACTACTTTTTCAATATGCGGATTATTGCTCCCCGATAACACCAAATTAAGCTCTGTTGTTTCATAACCTGTTTTGTACACTTTGCAATGGTAATTTCCATACGGTATGATCGAATCATAAGTTCCCCCATCATGGGTAACCCCCAGCAGCTGATACCCAAGCTGCTCATTGGCCCATATCTCAATACTGGCTCCATCAATTGGTTTATCCTCCTCATCCACCACCCAAAAGTACACATTGGGTTTCGTCAACGTGATAACACCAACATAAACATCTGTTGAAAAATCGTCCGTGTCTGCAAGAACGGAAACCGGAAAACAAAGCGTCAGGAAGGCTAATACCGTCACCAGCCATTTCATCCTTTTCATTTGACTTCCTCCCCGCTATTTTGATACCGTTATAGTCATTTTAATGACGGCCGCTCCAATAGGCTTTTCCTTTGGATCCTGATAGGCCAGAAATCGGGCGGTTGCCGGATAATCTCCCTGTTTCAGCGCCGAGGAGAGGCTTGCTTCCTCAATATAATACCCCGGCTCCAATAAGCCGGATTTGTAAATCTCTTCTCCGGTGTCATCTCGTGTGATACTTACAATATAAGAATAATGGTTTTGCTTAATGTTCTCGATTCTAAGATTTCCGGGGGACTTCCCATCCTCAAATACAGGGTGGGGATTGATGCTCACGTTCATCATTCCTTCCGAAACCACTGTGTTCAGCCGCTGCTGAACTTCTTCCTCACTCATGTTCGGAAGTATCCCCAGCTGTGCATCCCGGTCTTTATAGACCCCGCCTTCCCGGCTGAAATACTGCCAGGCAAAAAAGAAAACGGTTCCAAGGAGAAGCAGCACCAGCAGTATCACGATCAGACGTCCTGTTCTCTTTGTATTTTTACTGGCGGTTTTCTCCTTCTGCTTCATATGTACTCTCCCTTATGTAAAGATTTTGTCCTCATGAAGGTAACGAGCCAAATGTACATGCAGACATATACATTTAGCGGCTGCCTTGGCTCAATATCCCGCGGCTCGCTGCGCTGCAGATTTGATAACCCGCAGCTTTCTGCCAGGTCATTACCTTGTGTTTTTACTGTGCCGCGATGTTCCACTCAATGACAAAGGATTTTGCGGATTTCTCGGGCGCAGAGTAATCTCCGGCGGTTCCACCTGCTTTTACTTCAGCCGCCATATGAGCAACCTCATTCGCCGGCAGGGCAAAATCATTCAGCATGATGGTGGCGTTATTGTCCGGAGCAATGGTGCCAGCCAGCACAGAGTTGAGTTTCAAGGAAAGCTCATGGGCACTCCCCGCAGTGTTATCGATAGTCCATTTGCTGCCATAGGAATTGATGATTTTGGCACCGGTCACCTTGGCGGCCACGTCTCCGTTGTTCACAAAGGTGACACGCTGATCCTTGATGCCCTGGCTCGCATCACCACTCATGGTAATGTCACCGGCAGCGTCCACCATGTAGTTGCCCATCAGCGTGGTGACCTTACTATCAGCGGCAACCACCGCGATCGCAAGGGCTGTTGGTACGGTTACACTGATGTTTGCAGGGGTTGTGTTCGTAACACCTACATATACGTCGGTGTTGCCCCCTGCCGGATTTCCAGCTGCGAATGCTGTGATAGCTGTGCTCATTAACAGTGTGGCAGCCATTACGATTCCTACAATTTTTTTCTTCATAGTTCTTTCTCCTTTTGTTTAAAATTTATTATCATACAGACTTTGCTGTTATGACCGGTTAGTTCTGGATCGTTAAGGTGATATTAATATTCACCACACCGATATCCTTCAGAGTTTGAGGGTCTATGATGGAAAACCTGGCGACCGCCGGGTACGTTCCCTTGGGAAGCTCCTTGTCCAGCTTTGCCTTCTCAATGTTTTGATCCGGCTTGATGCCACCGCTTTGAAAAACGGTCTCCCCTCCGTCCGTAAGTGTGATGCCGACCTTAGTGTAATAATGGTTTGCCTTGATGTTCTCGATATAAAGGTCGCCTTCCGTCTTCCCGTCAGGAAATACCGGGTTTGGGTTGATAGAAGCGTTGAACATCCCCTTTTCAACTACCGTGTCCAGAATCTTCTGCACATCCTCTTTGGTTCTTGCTTTGATGAGTCCGTCCCGTGCCTGCTTATCGAAATAAAAGTCATCGGCGGGACGACCGAAAAACCAATATCCCACGCCCGCAAGTATGAAGAGAATTAAGAGCAGCAGGAAAAAAATCCACCGGTGTTTCTTCTTGGTTTTCTGCGTTTTATCCCCTGTTTTTGCATGTATCATTATTCATCACCTCCTAAAAGCTCTACAGTAACGGCATATTCCACCGTACTTATTTCCTTTCCGTCTTCCAGAATATGAAACAATGCCGTGTAAGGCTGCGCGCCTGACCTTTCAATGCCTGTAAGTCGGTCTTTCTCCACGCTGTCCCCCGGCTTTAGAATATTTGATTTGTACACGGTCTTTCCGCTTTCATCACAGATAAGCTCCAGATAAAGATCGTAAGGATTTTCCGGCACATTGCTAAGATACAGCAGGGCCTCGTCCCAATTTTTTTTCAGTTGTATCTGGCTGTTGATCCGCAGAATCATTCTGCTTGCATCCGCATTCTCCTGCACTTTTTTTTGAATAAACGCAGGGTCTTTCATTTCTGCGCTTGTCTCCGTACGTTCATCTACGACAAAATCTCCTTGTTCTTCCGGACGGCCTGGCAAAAGCGCTGCCGTGACTGCCACCCCCAGCAGCACAGCGGCTGCCGCAGCGAGGATCAGACATTTTTTCCTGTTATTTCTATTTACATGTATGTTCATGGACTCACCTTTTCAGCCCGATAGCGCAGAACAAAACGGTTATCTGCAGGCAGTGTGGAAACAATGCCTGGATCATATGCGCCGCTGAACGTAAACTGTCCCCAGTTGCTGTTGCTGTCAAACCCCGGCAAATCGCCGAGAATCAGGCCCTTTCCATTATTTTGCATGGCTAGCTTTGTGAAATCGGTTTCCGCAATTCCCATAAAAGGGTTGTCTCGCTTGACAGAAGTTACGTTCAGACTGATTTCGTTGTCGGCATAGCCGGCGGATGCAGCTTTTTTTCCTACCAGTTCCAAAACGGGGCTGCTACCCGTATTTTCCTGGTCTGCATTGTTTATAAAAATGCGTGTCTTGTCCCTGCCATAATTGTACACGCTCATCACCGGAGCGATAATTTGATTCTCCTTCCCCTTCACGGCGTAAATCTCTGCCTTCAGCGGAACACTGATCCCGGCCACAGACTCCGGCTCCACATGAACCGTAATTTCTTTTGTAATCGTAACAGTTCCGTCCAGTGCTTCCGGGATGGACAGGGTGATTGTTCCCTGGCCTTCCGCTTTACCTGTCAGCTTCAAACTGTCAGGATCTGCGGTGAAGAAGTTGTTTGCGCTGCTTGCAAGCGCTGGCTTGATCGCGAAAACTGGATCATACATAAGGTAATCCGGCTGGATGGTGTAAGGAATCTTCCTTGTCTCCCCCACCGAGAGGTAGATATCGCTGGGTACGTTCAAAAACCGCTTGTCAGCAAGTCCGGCGTTTTGATATAGGACATCGGTATCGTCCAGCGTGATGGGTTCCGTTACCGCATTGTCTCCCTCCTGTTTAAACACGGACTGTTCATAAGGCAGACCGTCTGGCTTATACGGCTGGCTCAGCAGTTTTCCGGCCGGAACTTGAATCTTCAAGTAATAATCCCCATGATAAGGCACAGTAAACTTGTAGCTTCCGTCCCAAACTGTGGTCTGTGTTTCGACCAGTTTATCTCCAATGGGATCTCCGGTATGAGGATCTGTCCCGGTCTGGTGCAGTTCCACCCTTATTCCCTCTATCCCGCTGTCGCTGATGTCCAATAACGAATTGGCGTTTTTATCACTGAACACTGTACCGGACACCGTATACGGCACCATGGACAGAATGGTCAGGGGCGTATAGGCTACCGGAAACGGGCTGCCATCCATGGAGTAGGTATATACTCCGCTGAAATAATCTTTTATGACTTCCTTATCTCCCTCTTCCTTATGGCCTATTTTCATAGGAATGCTGCTCACGATATCCACGTTTGCCGTAAGAACTTTGGATTTGATTTTTATCATGGTGCAGTTTGCAAGGATATCCGCCGGCGTTTTCATCTCGGCCGCCGCCCTGTCCCGCACTTCCTGCTCTGTGAGGTAATTTGGTGAGGTGTCTTGGCCTCCGTTCAGTTCATTCATGGCATTGTGGTCGTCGCTGTCCGGGTCTTCGGGATGCGGCGATATGTAATAAAATACCGACATTCCCGCATCCGGAGGTACCGGCTGGCCGTTCACCGTGATGTTAACAAAGTCTGTTATGTAGGTGTCAAACTGTGAAGTGTAATGTAATTCGTTACCGTTTTGATCCACATAGGTAATGGAGTGCCCCCGTTTCGGTACATGATAATAGCCGATAAAGTCGCTGCCGTCCTTGCTGCCTATGATACGAGTGGACTGCATAAAGTCCACCTCCCCATGGGGATGCAGCTGTGCCTCCGTCATTTCCGTCCCTGTCTTCGGATCTCTCAGCCATGTGCTGACCGCCCCTGTCGTCATTTTTGAAACCGTCTGTTTATAGCACGGGTAGTCGGGGGGCTCCAGACTTACGATTGAAGCGCCCTTGTCCCCGTCGCCGTCAATGTCATAAGGATCGGCTGCCCGGTTAATACTAATACCGGCGCCGCCGGCGACTGCGCCTGTTTTGGATATCTCCACAGGTGTGAAAGAATCTAGCTCAGGCAGACTTTTAGGGGCTTTCCATCCGCTCACCTCCACCTTTTTTCCGGCCAGGTTTTTAAGCGCATCTTTATCTGAGCGGTATACCATGGGCGTCAGCCGATATGTCCCCGGCTCTGTCTGATGTTTCGCCCGCAGGGTCATGGAAAATTGGTAGTCTTTGAAGTTTTGATTATCGGCAGAGGAATTCTTCACAGGAAAGAGGTTAAATGCTTCGCTTCCTTTACCGATAAAGCGGATGCGCAAAAGACCGTTGCCATAATGCGCCGTATCAGTCGGATCCCTAAAGTAATTCGGCAGCCATTCTTCAATAAATTTATATTTGTTCCCTATTCCTTGAAAGCTTTCCCGGACATAATCGAAGTTTTTGTCGATTTCAAAGGCATAAGTAGGGTTAAATGCCACGTCGTTCAAGTAAAACTTCAGGGTTGTTTTACCGCCCGCAGCAATGGTGGGGGGAGATAACATGAGTTCCGTTCCAGAGTATTTAACGGGACCGAAAGGGATACATATATACCAATACAAACGCCCGATGTCTCCAATGTCATAAGCGCCCGAATACGCCGTACCTGATAAATCCTCATAGGTTACGGACGCAGCATAGCTATGCACCCACGTTGTATACAAACTTGATTCACCTTCTTTTTCATAAGACAAAGTATCGACAGCCCTGCCGCTTGGCAGGATTCCGTCCGTCAGCCTGAAGGTGTCCAATACCATCTCCACAGATGCATTGACGGGCAGATTTGAAAGCTTTATATCAGAAAAGCTTGTCACAAACTCACCTTGCTGTAAATTGAAATTTACTTCCGGGGAAGCTCCATTTGCAAATTCCGATTTCCCTATCGTAATCTCATAAGTATGTCCAAGGGATGTGGTATATCTGATCGTCACATCCGGATAGTCCGCCGGTTTTTCAAATCCCGTCAGCTTCAATGTTACCGGGTTTTGCCCCAGCATTTGATAAAGAAAGAAGGGTTCCGAATCGCTGCCGTTCGCCTTAATATTGGATGTCTGCCCTGTTCTTACGTTTTTCAGCGGCATAAGAGTCGCACCGCCGCTTTCTGCGGACGTATTCGCGATTTGGAACAGACGGGTATCATGGTAGGTATAGTCCATGGCATAATCGAATTTTTCCGACTTCCAATTAACTACAGGAGCTGCAGGTTTCGGCGGCACATAGGTAACGGTGGCGGTGTGGAACTTTTTCCCACTGCGGACACTCGGTTCCACAGTTCCATAATTCACAATTTCGTGGTACACATTAATTTTAGACTGGGTACCGGCAGCCATTGGGGAACCGTCCTCATTGGTGGTCATGAGGTCTGCTTTTAGATTAAAACCCAGTGTACATTTTCCCGTAGCCTGCACCGCAAGCTTCGTCACATACTCGCCGGTATCCAGCGCAGGAACGCTGTAAGATTCCTGCCCTGATACAGTCTGTTGAAACTTCCGGCCCTTGTTGGTAAAAAAAATCAGCTCAGCTTTACCGGATGGTTCAGACGACCAATTCGATATCACAACCGAAGTAAGCTGAATCCCCCAATCCATGGTAAACACAGACTGCCTGGTATAATGGGTAGGATAAACATATTGGGGGGCAAGCACTCTGAACCATGTTCGGGCGTTATCAGCACTGTCTTTCATGTCATTATTAATTACATAATTACCTGCCTGACTATAATCCTTGTTGGCATTGTTATTAGACCAGACGCGTACACTCTGTGTGTCAATATCCAGTCTCAGCACGGATCGGTCATTGAATGAGAGTTCTTGGGGAATTCCATAAATCTTTCCCGTAAACTTCCACGGTTTTCCAAATTGCTGCCTTTCCTTTATACTTGTGGAATTGTTGTACAGGTTAAACCAGTCGCTGAAAATCTTTTGGGTGAGATCAGAACCACCATTGTTAATTCCTGTATAATCCAGTCTCATTCGGAATTCAATTTCTGTTCCGTACTGATACACGTCCCGGTCGTAAAAAATGGTGGTTTTGTCTGCTGAAGCACTGATCTTCTCGCCGGCTGTACCGCCTTCCAATGGCGAGCTGACAAAGGTAACACCCGGAGGCAGGGGGATTTCAAGGTGCATCTTCTGAATATACCGGTCAGACACTTTGTCAGTTCCCATACTTCCATCCTTCAATGGACACTCAATCCAGTAATCCCCTTCCTGAGACAGCCAGTTAGTTCCGTTTCCCCCGCCATCGTTAGCGGTTTCCACATTGGTGAATAGTGCTATCTCCGTAGTTCTCAAATCTTTTGATGTCATTTCATAGGTGATCGGTACCATAAAGCGTGCGGTCTGTTCTAATACGTTGTCCCTATATGCTTTAATCTCAAGCCCGATTCCCCGTATAACACCGTCCGCCCCCACCTTGACTGAATTGGAGAATGCCTCCTCGTTGCCGAGATCGCTATAGCTGTCATTTTTATTTTGTATAGGAAGAAGAAAACTGGTGGCGCTATTTAAATCGAATCCGTCTTTAAAATTTATAATAATACTGTCAATGTCAGGATCATAGCTCGCTGATCGGATCGGATCTGCCACAGCCGGCAGCTTTGTCGGATCCATGCCCGCTTTTTTATAGCCGGTAATGACCAGCTTGGTTTGTTTGCCATCATTTTTCGGCTGGTAATTTATCATCGCATTCTGCCCCGGTTGGTTGGGAGTAAAGGAAATGGCGTCGTCGGGCAGCCTCATTTCCAGCATGCCTTGTCCGGCAGCAAAAGTCCCCGGTAGTTCATTGCCCGAATTCGTATGTTCCGCAGAGGTGTCCCCATCTGTAGGCGCTGGTTCTTCCACGGGCGCGGGTCCAATATCAGGTACCGGATCATCGGCAGGAGCAGCCTCAATAGCGGACGCCGGGGCTTCTCCAGTGTCAGGCACCGGGGCTTGCGCGGGTGCATTCTCATTATCGGGCGCCTCTTCCACAGCAGACTCCCCGTCTGGCCTTGTAACAGGGTCAGGCACTTTCTCCAACACCTCCGCATCTGAATCTCCGTCTAACTCTGCAGCTGCGGTGCTGTCTGTACGATCCGGAGCGGCATACACAGACGGCATGCCTGTTACAAGCAGCACAACCACCAGCATCAATGTTAGATATTTCTTTCTGTGTCTCAAATTTTTCACCTTTTGCATCCCCTATCAATTGCCAGTTATATCATGCATTATTTCCCCGTTAAAAATAGCGGGAGGCTTCGCTTATCATGTACCACATAATGCTGATTATGTGGCACAATCTGGCAATATCTATAAGGAAGATAAGAGATAACGGTCGTACAATACATGAGAAAGGATACAAAAAGGAAACCGAGAATAAAGCATTCTATATCGGTTTCCTTTTTGTACCCTTTTTCGACAAAGTATTGACTATTTTACTGATCCTTGGTATTCTATAAGCATCAATTTAGGAAATGTTTTCCATTTATGATTGATCTTCACCACATAATCAGCATTATGTGGTTTTTTACTTTTATGTGATTAGCGCTTCATAAGATTATGAAGTGAAACTGTCTTTATGCGGCCCCGTCACAGGACGGGAATCCCTCTTGCGGAATTCTTTTTTGTTCCCCGAAACAGACAAGATGCATACTGTCAAGCTGCTTGATATGCTCGGTTCCATTCTCCATTGTATAAATCCGCGTCGTATTTATACTGGAGTGTCCCAGTATGTCAGCAAGACGGGATATATCCTTTTTTATTCTGTAATAGATTTTTGCAAACAGGTGTCTCAGATTATGTGGAAACACCTTTCCCCTGTCCACCCCAGCACTTTCACAAAGGCTTTTCATCATCTTCCATATGTTAGACCGATCCAAAGGCCGCCCGTTTTTTGTACGGAAGACCACTCCTTCTTTTATTTTTTCCCGGTCACAGAATCTGCCCAAGATTATACATAAATCCCGTGGAAGTAAAATAACGCGCCGTTTGCCTTTACAGTCCACTTCTGCTCTGCCCGCCTTCACTGCACGTACCGTAATGTATTTTAGTTCGGAGACGCGTATTCCCGTGGAGCAGATCGTCTGCACTAACAAGGAAAGGCGATGGTTTCCCTTTCTCTCAGCGGCATTGATAAGCCGTCTGTATTCCGCTTCCTCCAGCTCCTTTTCCGGTTTTGCGTATAATGCCCGCTGAATGCGCAGGGGCTTTACTTTACATTGGGATTTGCCGTACCAGTCAAGGAATCCGTTAACTGCAGCCAACATAGAGTTTACACTCGTAGGCGCGTGGGTTTCACTTAAATGCTCCTTCCAGAGCATAACCTCTGTTTTATTAAGCTTCCTGTCTCCAAGATATTGAAAAAAAGCGGACACATCCCGCTGGTATTTCTGAATGGTATTCTGGCTTCTTTCTTCACTTCGTAAATACTCGCCATAGCTGCCAACCATATCTGTATATTGTCCGTTATCCTTTTTCATCCTTTTTCGTCCTTTCTAGTCATATTCCATAATTTTATTACATACAGGTCATAATTGGAATTGGTAACTATTTCCATTCTAACGAAACTTTAAGACGAAGGCAGGCAATTTATTCGATGGAACACCCTCACCAATCGGTAATCATATTTAACTGACTCTATCTCCCCTTATTATTTTTTTACATTTACTCATTTTTCTATCTCTATTCACAATATATACCTCTTTTCCATAATATATAAACACCCCAAAGAGGCACGATACGCACAGACGATTCTCATCCGCTGCCACCGTCCGGGAATCCCCCCATGAATGAACAATACCTGCCGGTTGGAAGAGCCAGCTCTATGTCAGGGATGCCGGGAAGGCGCTGGGGCTGTATATGCCGCTTTGTGATGCTAGAGTGCGCTTACTTCTTCTTAAAAAACCGATGCCGGATATGCGGGGGAAAACTTGATCTCCAAATCAAGTTTTCGGAGAACCCAGCGCGGGAAATCATCAGATTTCCCGTGATGTGTTCTCCGTACCCGCATATCCGGCATCGGTTTTTTTAGAAGCAGTTAGCAGCACGGGTGCATCACAAAGCGGCATATACAGCCCCAGCGCCTTCCCGGCATCCCTGACATGGAGCGTCCCCTCTGCCAACCCGCCCCCTATTCCAATTCATTCATCAAAGATTCCGCACCTTAAACTCCCGCTGCGCCTCTCGTTTCTGATCTTTCTTCGCAATATCTTCCCGCTTGTCATACATCTTTTTCCCCTTAGCCAGCCCGATCTCTACCTTTACCAGACTGTCGCTGAAGTAAACCTTAAGCGGTACAAGGGTGTTGCCTTGTTCTTTCATCTTTCCGAACAGCTTATTTATTTCGTTTTTATGGAGTAGAAGCTTTCTTACCCTGAGAGGGTCCTTATTGAAAATATTTCCTTTTTCGTACGGGCTGATATGCATGCCGTAAATAAAGATTTCCCCGTTTTCGATGCGGATGAATGCTTCCTTGATGCTGCACTGGCCCATACGCAGGGACTTTACCTCTGTCCCGTGCAGGACAATTCCGGCCTCGTACTTCTCCAGTATAAAATAGTCATGATATGCTTTTTTGTTGTTGGCAATCAGTCTGCCTTCCGTTTTTGCCATGGCACTACTCCCTCTATCAATCCTCTGTTTCACAGAATTCAAAATCAATGGTTCGCTGCAGGCGGTCTGCATCGAGTACCCTCACCCGCACCTTTTGTCCCAGTTTATATACCTTCCGGGTATGCTCACCCACCAGTTCATACTGCTCTTCCCGGTAATCATAGTGGTCATCCCGCATGTTTGTTACATGGACCAGTCCTTCTATTGTATTCTCCAGTTCTACATAAGCGCCCCATTTTGTAAGTCCTGATATGACGCCGTCGAACTCTTCTCCGATCCGGTCCCTCATATATTCCACCTTTTTCAGCTTCACGGTCTCACGCTCGGCTTCCTCTGCGCGGCGTTCGCATTCGCTGGACTGTCTGGCCACTTCCGGAAGAATGGTATTGTAATGCTCTTCCCGCTGTGCATCCATCCTGCCCCGGATATTCTCTTTGATAATCCGGTGAATCTGCAGGTCCGGATACCGCCGGATCGGGGAAGTAAAGTGGATATAATATTTTGCTGCCAGGCCAAAGTGGCCGGTGTTCTCTGGCGTATACTTTGCCTGCTTCATCGAGCGCAGGGCCAGACGGCTGATCAGCGGCTCCTGCGGCGTTCCTTCTACTTTTCCAAGGAGCTTCTGAACCTCCTTGGGCCTGATCTCACTGTTTCCCACATGGATGTGATAACCGAAATTATTGATAAAAGTACTCAGTTTCCGGATCTTTTCTTCATCCGGCTGTTCGTGGGTACGGTACAGGAAAGGCAGCTCTCTCCAGAAATACTCTTCTGCAACCGTTTCATTTGCCATCAGCATAAAATCTTCGATGAGCTTTGTTGCCACATTCCGTTCATAGGGTTTGATGTCGACGGGTTTTCCATTTTCATCCAGTATCATCTTGGTCTCAGGGAAATCGAAGTCAATAGACCCCCGCTTTCTGCGTTTCTCACGCAGTATGCCTGAAAGTTCCGCCATCAGAAGGAACATGGGCACCAGCTCCTTGTATTTGCTGCTCTCCACGCCATTTAATACGGCCTCTTCCTGCTCCTTAAGTATCTTCGCCACACTTGTATAACTCATGCGCTCGTCTACCCGGATCACGGTCTCCGCAATCTCGTGGTCCACCACTTCTCCGTTTCCATTGATGGTCATTATGCAGCTGAGCGCCAGACGGTTTTCTCCTGCGTTCAGGGAGCAGATTCCGTTGGACAGCTTATGGGGCAGCATGGGGATGACCCTGTCTGCCAGATAAACGCTTGTCCCACGCTTCAGAGCCTCCCGGTCCAGGGCGCTTTTCTCCTGAACGTAATTCGAAACATCGGCGATGTGGACGCCAAGCCGGTAAAGATCCCCTTCTTTTGTAAGGGAAACCGCATCATCCAGATCCTTTGAATCTTCTCCGTCAATGGTCACCATCTGCCAGCCCCGCAGATCCATTCTGCCAGCCATATCAGCCTCGCTTACTTCTTTTCCCACACGCTCTGCCTGATTCAGCACCCGCTCTGGGAACTCCACGGGCAGGTCATATCCTTTCACAATGGACATAATATCTGTCCCCGGGTCATTAATGTGTCCTATAATTTCAACAACACGGCCCTCCGGCTTCATGTCCTGGCCGCCGTAAGAGGTCAGTTCTACCACCACCTTGTGTCCGGTCATGGCTCCTTTGTCTTTTCCCTCAGGAATATAAATATCATTCAGGACACGCTGGCTGTCCGGGCGCACAAATCCAAAGCTTTTGCATTTTTCATACAGGCCGACTACTTTCATCGTTCCATGCGATAGAATACGCACAATCCTGCCTTCTTTTCGTTTTCCGTCCGCTCCATGCCTGCTGTCCGCTTCTTTCGTGACCACGAACTCCACCTGATCGCCCTGGAACGCGCCTCCAATGTTCTCCTCAGGAATAAAGATATCCTCTTCTTCCCCTTCCTGTATAACAAACCCGAATCCCCGGGCATTGGCCTGAAATACACCGGTCAGGCGCCTGGCCTCTCCCTTCGTATATTTGCCTTTTTTGGACACATGGATCTTTCCTTCTTCCTCCAGTGAGTCCAGCACTTCCTTCAGCTCACTGCGCTGCTCTTTGGGGATCTGAAGGACAATCGCTATCTCCTTGATCTTCATCGGTACATACATATCGTCACAAATAAAATCGTAAATGACTTTTTTTCTTTTTTCAAAATTCTGGTTCATATTCTCACCTTCTTTCTATTACTTTGGAACTTTTCTATAAAACAAAGTGGGCAAGTCCGCTTCAACTTATATATCAAAGTGTGCAGGCCTCTCACTCATGAGGGTCTTGCACACTTTGGCGCCGCCGCGATGCCGCCTTGCGGCTATATACCTTATCGCAGCGTGTGCATCCCCCGGAGGGTCATTATGATATAGGAAATTCCAGAGGAATTTCCTATATCATAATAAAAAACACTCTATATCTGTATAGAGTGTTCAATCATCTTATCTTCTTAGTTAAATACACCCAGGTTCAAAACCAGTGCCAAAACCATAAATAAAATAGCAAGGAACTTTGTGGACTTTACAAGAGCACCTTCCATTGAACGTCCCTTATTCTGTCCCCAGTAAGTATCAGCAGCCCCGCTGATCGTCCCAAGTCCGGCTGACTTTCCCTCCTGAAGAAGGATAATTGCTGAAAGAGCAATACAATCTATTACAAATATAATTGTTAATATTATTTTCAAAATATCCATTCTTTTACACCTCCTGCGGATAAACCATGATCATTTTACCACAATTGGGAAGATTCTGCAACAACTTTTCTAAAGTTGAAGCCCAGTCTTACCCTTTACACTTAATATGGATATGGATCAGCATTGCGATCTTAAATACAATTGCGTGGTCAAAGATACGCACATCCAGCCCCGTCAGCTTTTTAATCTTTTCCAGCCTGTACATCAGGGTATTCCTGTGAATAAAGAGCTTCCTTGCCGTCTCCGAAACATTGAGATTATTTTCAAAAAAGCATTTTACAGTCTCCAGCGTCTCATTTTCCAATGTGTCGAATCCGCCTTTTATAAACACCTCATTCAGATACACCTCGCATAAGGGAATCGGCAGCTGATAGATCAGGCGTTTGATCCCCAGATGATTATAATCTATGACTGTCCTGCTTCCCTCAAACAGATACAGCAGCTCCAGAACATAAAGTGATTCCTTATATGAATCCGCCAGCTGCCGGATGTCGGTAACAATACTTCCGATTCCGATAACCGGGGAGGATTTGAAGATTTCCGCCGCCTTTTTCTGAAATGTAATGCCAATTGTCTCCAGCTCCGCATGAGAAGTATTCGTTTTTGCCTTCACAATAACAATTATGTCCGTTTCCGTCATAGAAAATACTTCGTATTTCTCGGATTCCTCTACGTTCTGGATCAGCATATTCAGATTCCACTCCGTATCCACATGGGAAAATCTCAGTAAAAATACTGCCCGTGCCATAATCGGGGGAATCTTCAGCATCTTGGCCCTTACATTTATGTCAGCCGCCAGAATGTTTTCCAGAAAAAGCGCTTTGTAAAACAAATCCCGGCTGTACTTCTCTTCAAAATAGGATTTCATGCCCGTAAAGCAGACGGATAGTATCGTTGCATAGTCCTCTGCCTCCTTATCGGTTCCTTCGACAAAAACTGCAAACCGAACAAAACTGTTCTCATAGAAGATACGATATGTATTATTATTAATAAAAAAGCATCTGCCTTCCTCGTTTTTCTGCTTCATCAGATTAAATGAATTCGTGGTCCCTATCATCTCCTGATTGCTGCATGAAACGATCTCCTTATTGTCAATCACGCCAAACGTTCTGTATATACTTTTTTGTAACTGATATATATATCCCTGGAAGAACCTGTCTGCCATCTTTCCACACCGCCTTCAATTATTCAGACTAGAGCGTGTCTGAAAATTCATTATCGCAATATGCCACTCTGCTTCACAGTCTAGTGCAAATTATTATAACACATATTTTTACGCCGGCAAAGCCCACGGAAGCAGTTTTCACTACCTTCCAATGGGCTTTTCTTTACATTATTCTATGTATCCTCTCTCCATCAGGTATTCTTCACTTGCGCCTGCCGCAACCCACCATACCTTTTTATTTTTCCGAAATGAAAGATAGATGGCCAGATATACCACAACAACGATAATAATCCCAACTATCCGCATCATACCGTCTGCCGAAAATGCTTTGTATACCAGATATAATACCGGATTCGTACCTACCGTCCATGAGGCAATTCCAAGCCCCTGGGCAAAGGCATTGGAAACAGAGTCCATCTGTGAAGCTACACCTGCGGATTCCGCAGCCTTTGTAAACGCGGCGCAGACATCCGAATTCAGCACATTTGCCACATTGAACCAGACTGCCCCGGAGACCACAGTCATCAGAATATCTCCCCGGAATACGCAGATCAGCCCCGCCGTCATAAATGCCATGGCCGGAATATCTGCAAGCATCAGAATCTTATTCCCCGGCAAAATAATGGATATAAAGAATACGATCGGAATCAGGATCAGCGCTGCTGCCATATTATCCCCGTTTCCAAAGAAAACTGCCGGATCCATGGCAATATGAAAATACTTTCTGTTCGAGCTGCCGGAACGTGCACGTGCCTGCATGGACTGACTCAATGGAATCAGTCCTTTCACAAAAAGTCCGGAAACTGAGGGATAAATAACCATAACCGCCGCAATGGTAATTGACGCTGTCAGGATTCCGGCCCATGTATTTACATTTGCCAGACCGGTGATTGAACCCAAAATCGTTATCAACAGCCCTACTACCAGGCCGATGGAAAGAGGTTCTCCCCAAAATCCCAATTTTTCCTGCAGCCGCTCCGCACTGACCGGTTTTGTTTTAATCTTTAATTTTAACATGATCCATCTTACAATCATGGCAAATGGCGCTCCTCCTGAGGGAACACTGGTAAGTGTAAGGTTGTCATAACCGTTAAATTCCTGCAGAGACGGTGCGATAATATCTGCGATCAGAAGTACCACCAGGTTGCACATAACCGCCGCTGCAACACCCAGTGCAAAACTTCCTGTCGTAAACTGCACGATAACTGCCCAGAATACAAACTGATAGTAGTTCCATATATCCGTAGGCTGAAACGTATCGACCAATTTCAGCGCGAACAGAAGCAGATTCAGCCCAAGTCCGAGCACCAGATAAATATAACCCAGCGTATTGGAGTACACGACAACGGATGCGCCCTGCCAGCCGATATCAATGAATGGCAGCTGAATACCCACGTGATCCGCCATGGCAGTTACATATGGGGTAATAGCTGTCATCAGAACACCGAGCACGGCGTTGAACAAAGTCAGCCCGACCGCCATATAGATTGCCCCCTGAAAAGATTTCTTTACCCCAACACGCATAAACATACTAATGATGAATATAACTACTGGTACGATTATGGTGCTCCCAAATATGCCCATAATATTATTAACAGCATTTCCTATTTGTAACAAAGCCTGCATTTTTCTACCTCCCGATATTTAGTAGAATGTAGGATAAATACTATTCATCCATGATTTTTTTAACTGCTTCCACCAGCTCTTCCGTAAACTGCTCCGCTCCCACTCCCGTAAACAGAGGCAGTCCCAGCAACACCGGAGCGCCTGCCTTGTTCTTTGCATTTGTCTTTCCCGTCACTACGATCAGATCATATCCCTCCAGATTGGGGACTTCCGTAATTTTATGAGGGTTAATTGAAAATGGTATTTTTTCCTTTTTTAATATATCTTTGATCTTATCCGTTACAACCGTTGTTGTAAAAATTCCGCCGCCACAGGCAACCGCTATATTAATTTTTGCTTTCATAATCATTCACTCCATTATTTAAATTATCAGATATTCCTCTAACAATTCCTTCATTTTCTGTATCATTGCTTCCGGTTTGTCAATTTCAAGCAGTTCGTTCATAATGCCGTCGTCCTGAAAAATATTGCTGAACTTCCTCAAAACTGCTGTCTGATAGCTTGGGTCAGTGATGCCGAACAGGAATACAAGTCTGGTTTCCACCGTTTCATCCGGATCCCCCATACATCCAAATACAACCGATGTGTCCAGAACGGCCATCGAGAAAAAGGATCTCAGGCAGCCGTCGTGAATGTGAGGGATAGCGATGGGAACGCCTGTGGGAAGCCCGGTCGGATACTCTTTTTCCCTTTCCAGCAGGGCTGTAATAAATACAGGCTCAATACATTTCATCTGCATAGCCCTATCGCACAGTCTTCTCATTATGTCCTCGGCATTTCTGGCTTTTATCCCTGTCAGTATCATTTCCTTGTTTGTATAAAGGCCTATCGCTTCCATTCAATCTCTCCTTCTCAGTCTTCGCCAAACTTGGTTTTAATCAGTGCCGCCAGTGCTTCCACTGCTTCCTTCTCATCTTCGCCCTCTGCGCTTATTTCCGCTGTTACACCCTTTCCAAGGCCCTGTGCAATCAGCATGACAATTGACTTTGCATTCGCCTTGCAGCTGTCTTCCTCATCCATATTTTGTATAAAGATTTTACTCCGAAATTTGTTTGCAAGTGATATGAAATCTGAAGCCGGACGGGCGTGCAGGCCAGTCTCATTCTCAATCACTACCTGTTTTGCATACATAAGTTCTCCTCCTTTACCTGCCTTTAATCCGGCAGTTCACTTTTTATGTATTCTTCCACCTGGACTGCTGTAGAAAGTTCCAGCACTGTTCTGGCCATTCTCTCGGCTTTGCAGATATCCATCTGAGAGATCATTTTCTTCACGGAGGCCAGGGAGGAAGCATTCATACTGAACTTGCGCACTCCAAGTCCCGCCAGCAGCGCTACCGCCTGGGGATTTCCTCCCATCTCGCCGCATACACTGACCGGCTTCTTCTGTTTCCCAAACTCTTCCACAATCTGCCTGATCAGCCGGAACATAGCGGGATGAAAACTCTGATAATATTTCGCAACACTTGGATTGAGACGGTCAACTGCCATGAGATACTGGCAGAGATCATTTGTCCCTATACTTGCAAAATCAACCTCAGACGCTGCAATATCGGCCATAAGCGCGATTGACGGTATCTCTATCATAATACCTACTTTTACATCTGTGCGACAGGAGATATTTTCCTCCTGCAGTTCTTCCTTTACTTCTTCCACAATCTGCTTGGCAAACCGGATATCCCCAATGCTCCCAACCATAGGGAACATGATCCATAGGTTTCCGTACACAGCAGCCCGCAGAAGTGCTCTGAGCTGCGTTTTGAATATAGGTTTCATCTCGAAACAAAGCCGCAGTGCACGCAGCCCCAGAAATGGATTGTCTTCCCGCGGAAGCTTCAGATAATCCAGCTTCTTATCGCCTCCGATATCCAGCGTGCGGATAATTACCGGCCGTTCTCCGTACATGGTCACGATCTTTTTGTAAACTCTGAACTGTTCCTCCTCTTCTGGAAGCGCCTTTTTGCTCATATACAAAAACTCTGTCCGAAACAGTCCAACCCCATCTGTGTATGATTCCAGCTCAAGTTCACTCTTGTCGGCAGAACCAATGTTCAGGCAGACCTCGATTCTTGTTTTATCCAGTGTCTCAGGAACAAGGGGCAGGTACTGGCGCATATCGCTTATCTTTTTCAGATACTCCCCGCGCATAACCTGATACTGTTTTTCCTGATCAACCGTCAGCTGAGTAATTACCTTCCCCGCCTTCGCGTCTACCGCTATCTTCTGGCCGTTTTCTGTATTTTCCATAATATCTGCCACACCCAGAACCGCCGGTATTCCATAGTTTCTAGCCAGGATCGCCATATGTGAAGTATAGCCCCCCACTTCCGTAACAATGGCCTTCACATATTCTGCCTTCATTGCCGCCGTATCCGAAGGGAGCAGATCCCGTGCAACCACAATTACATCTCCGGACAACAAGGAAAGCGGGTTTTCATGTCCGCCGTCCCACAGGCGGATCAACCGCTGGCAGACGTCTTTCAGGTCCGCTGCTCTTTCCCGGATCAGAGCATCCTTTGCCTTAGATATAATCTTTATATATCTTTCATAAACTTCCTGGATTGCCCATTGGGGAGACAGCAGATTGTCCCGGATTTCGTCCTCGATTTCGCGGCTCATCTCTTCATCCTGTACAATATCAATATGTGCCTGGAAAATTTTCCTTTCTTCCTCGTCCAGCTCAGAACCTTCGATCAGCTGTTTTAATTCTTCTTCCGCCTGGATGAGTACGTCTTTATACTTTTGCATACAGCTGTCTGCTTGGGCTTTTGCAATCGTCTCATGGCGGATTTCCGGCTGATAAGGCTCATATTGAAACACACGTCCTATGGCTGCCCCATCCGAAACCGCCGTTCCTTCATAAATCATTCTATACCCTCTTTTTCGCTTACCTGGTTTTGCATCGCACGTACTTCTCTATGGCGTATGCGACGCCGCTTTCATTATTCGTCAGTGTCACTTTTCCGGCTGCCTGTTTTACACCTTCCATGGCACCCTGCATGGCAATCGAAAGGCCGGCATACTCCAGCATGCTTTTATCGTTTTCACCGTCACCTATAGCCACCATCTCTCCGGGCTCTATATGATAATAAGAACCGATCCATGCCAGCGCACGGCCTTTATCGCTGCCGCCGAGCTCAAGAGAAAAATCATACGCACGATCCGCACTCACCACGCCGCCAAAGGCTGTGGACACCCATTCTCTGAACTGCGTAACTCTGCAGGGTTCATCCAATATTAAAATCTTTCCCAGGGGTGTGTTATTATAGCACATCCCGATATCCTCTGTATAGACAACCCTCTGTCCCATACATGTTTCAAATATCTCCAGATATGTTCCCTTAAGCCCGGAATAGACCTGGTCTTCCTGGTAAATAAGCGGCTGGTAGAGATGCGCCCTGCAGTAATCCAGTATTTTCCTGCAGTTTTCGGATGAAATCAACTCCGCATGCAGGATTTTATTCCCGGTATAGTCCAGTACCAGGCTCCCGTTCTGCGTCACGACTGCATCTTCCAGCTTAAGTGTTTCAATAATCCCTTTAAGCGCCGGATATCCCCTTCCGGAAAAAGGAATGACTTTCACCCCCTCTTTCCTGATATCTCCGATAGCCCTTCGGTTATTTTCCGACAACCTGTGCTTATCATCCAGCAGTGTTCCGTCCACGTCAACTGCTAATAATTTATATTTCACGTTACCTCCTGCGCTGCCCGCTGCTTCTAAGTTAGTTCTCAGGGCAGAAAACATCCTGTGGACTTTTCTATTTCTTTAAATCAAATAACTGCTGGTTCATGCCTTCACCCCAAAGCTCAAGGGCAACCTTTAAGGATTCACAGTCTTTCGCAGCTTCACGAAGTGAAATTCCTTCTGCCGTTGCATCTGCAGCTTTGATTAAGCTCTCAACTCCTGCGGCTGCTCCCATTGGATGCGCGTGCATTGCCGCACCTGCTGAAATGGAGAAGTCCATTCCAAGATCGGATGCAACATCCGGGATCAGTCCCTGATATACACCTGCAGCCGGTCCCGGGAACGTGCGTTTCATTCCCCTAAAATCTGTCAGCAGAGCCTGTGCAATCCTGATATACCGCTCACGCTGAATGTCTACTTTGCCGTATGCACAAGGATAAATCACGATATCGGCTCCGCTCATTCTCATGAATTTGCCCAGAATCAAATGGCTTGATACACCTGAGTAGTGTGATTCGTACATCGCCCCTGCAAAAGCCGGATGCGCCAGGATCGGAAGCCCGACTTCATCGTTCTCTGCTACCATCTGCATGGCAGGCCAGCCTACAGTGAGTGCGTTGATCATGATTCCGGGAATGCCCATCTCTTTGCACATTTTCGCTTTATCAAGCATCTTATCCGGTCTGTCTGTGATATTAGGTGAATAGATCACGCGTTTTCCTGTTCTCTCATAGACATCCTTCAAAATTTCCGCAGCAATCTTAGCTCTTGCTTTTACTGTACAATATTCTGTATCGCTGAAAAGTTCATCGTCTTTGATCCAGTCGATTCCTGCCATTGCCAGTTCCCGTATCAGTTTGCCTGCGTTCTCCGGCGTTGCCCCTGTACACGGCTTAATCATGCTGACAATAAAAGGCCTTTTTTCAACACCTGTCAGCTCTCTGAGGCCCTCCACGCCATATCTCGGCCCTTTAAAAGAATCCGTAAATACTTTCGGGAAGTCAATATCAATCAGTTTGAGTTTTCCTGCCATAGAAATATTTCCTATTACAGAGGTCAGTACCTGTGGAAGGTTCGGGCCCATATTCTCAAACGGGAATGCAATCTGGAATACTGCCATACGCTCTTTGCCTTCCATCTCCGGCATATTGAACTCATAGCACGGAATCTCGTGCACTGCGATTACTTTGCCGCCGTGTCTTCTCCTGACTTCCGGCGTCTCAAGGGGTACCGGCGCCCATGTGCCGGTAGTCTGCTCAATTGCTATAGATCCCACTTTGTTCAGCAGATCTGATGTATAACCTTCACAAAAGTAGGTGCAGATAATATGGGTGCCCTTGTCTACTGACTCTGGTAATTTAAAAATATTCGGATCATATTTTGCATTCATGATAAATTTCTCCTTTCACTCTATAACGCCCGTGCTACATATTCTGTAATATCAATGATCTCCATGTCTTTTTCTTGAACAGCCTCTTTTAACGCATGTTTTTCAAACACGCATCCCGTCACTACTGTCCTGCATCCCAGATCCGCAAGCTCCTTTGCCCGCTTCTTGCTGACTGCTGCCGCCAGTTCCGGATAAAAAAGACCCAGACCGCCGCCGAGGCCACTGGAAGACGTCCGGTATCCAGTTCTCTGCGGCTGTACTGCTTTTTGACCGCTCAGTTTGAAAATCAATTCTTCGGGAGCTTTTATCCCGTTTTTTCTGGTAAGCATATGTGCTGCGTGATAGGCTGCCTGCTCTGTAACCCCTGTGGCTTCTAATTTTTTCTTCTCCAGAAGATCCTCCAGAAATTCGCTTGTATGCAGATATGTATACTTCTCCGGATAATAATTCTGAAAAGCCTCGAACGAATAACTGCACGGTGTAACGATCACTTTTGCCTGTACTCTCTCAAATGCTTTTACATTGGTATCCACAGCCTTTTGCAGTTCCTCTGTCTGTCCGCTTCTGTCCAGAAAATATCCACTGTCTGCAGTGTCGGTCAGAAAAGTATAGGAAATTCCTGCCGCCTTGCAGATCTTATCAAAGGCATTCTGCATCTCCACATCCAATTCTCCTGCGTATCCAAGGAATACGGCAACATCTGCTTTGCCTTCCCGGATCTCCTGCGGTTTGCCAAGTATATTCTCCCCGGCCTCTGCCCTGTGCACAATATCGGTTACAGCTTCCGGCACGGTATTCTTCTCTCTGCATAAGCGGCGGATATATGCCATTGTATCTGCGATCGGAACATTTACGGGACATGCTGATTCACATTCATAGCAGTCAATGCACTGAAATGCTTCCTCCGTCACCATTTCCAGATCAAAACGGGATCCCAGCGCCGAGTATACAGCGGAATACATGGGGGCTTTATCCGTTCCGACCGCCCTGACAGCCGGACATCGGTCCAGACACAGGTTGCATCGCACACATTCCACGCTGTTATAATAAATATCATTAAAGTCTTTCATCAGTGCTCACTTCCTTTCGCCATATTTGCCGCGTTCTTTCCTGCAAGGTATCCGGAAGCTGCCGCAACTCCTGCACCGCTTCTCTCATAGACCCAGTCATAGCCTTCCATTAAATCCCCACAGGCAAATATCTGGCCGGAAAAGCTGCCCTGTGCTATGGTCATATTATCGTACACCCGGATGCCGGTCTTGATAAAAGGCTGGCCGCCTCCGGGGAATACTTTTTTATTTATCATATCAGCGGCAATCCTGCCCAGCGGCTCATGAATAACCGGAATAAACATATCTTCTCTATATGAGGTGATACCGCCTCCGATGAACCCTCCGGCAGCAAGCACAATCTTTCTTGCATATGCTTCCCTGGTCTTTCCCTGCTGCTCGAACACGACACAAAATACCCCTTCTTCTGTTTTCTTGATTTCCACTGCCTTTGCCTGATTGGTTACCTTAATATTCAGATTCTCCAGGCCTTTTTCAAATGCGTCCGCAAGTCTCTGTGCACTGACCGAATGTCCGCCTGCAGAGATCTCTCCCACCGGGATCCCAAGTGTTTCATACAAGAGTTCCATGTTCTGTGCATAATTTTGATAGCCCAGAACCGGTGGAACCAGAATCCTCTGAATACCGCCCATAACGTTCTTCATATCATGCAGTACTGCTGCAAGCTCCTCAATGCCTTCGCTGGTATCAAAAAATGCGGCAAGTTCTGCATTAGTCAACTTCTCCCTGTTTGTAAGAGAGGGGAGTTCCAAAGTGACTGCAATATAAGCAGCATCTGCTTTGGGAGCAAACTGTTTCTGATAGGCATTGTAGGACTTGCAGGCATATTCGGGATAAAATTCCGTATATCCCCTGAACCCTGCAACCAGTATTTTCCCCTGGGCTGTTGTCACGTCTGCGTATTTATTATAGGAAGGGATGTATGCCGTATTTTTATAGGTTCCCAGAATATTCGGGATGGCGGCGTTCCTGATCCCGTCGCCTGTAAACTCCATTCCGCCTGCGCGGCAGACTTCCCGCAATGCTTTAATTCCATTTTCCAGACTGTCTTTGAGAACCGCATAGGGGTGCTTTGGATTTTTCTCCAGCAGCAGGTTCATGCCCTCACTGATTTCTTCTACAACTATATTTTTCTCTTCTCCCGGCACCGCTCCCAGGATATCCAGAACGCCAGAGCCCATCATGGTTGCCCCGGCGCCTTTTGTGATAATTTCTACGCCGGCCTGCTCATCCGCTGCCGCCTTTGCTGCAGTTACCCCAGCCATGCCGCTGCCGATTACAATTACATCTTTTATCTTATCATTCATGCGGAATCACCTCCGTTGGTTTGGTATCCAGAAGATCGTAGCTGCCCTGGGTTACATAAAATGCCTGCATAATTTCTGCCTGTGCCAGTTGATCTCCATATTGGAGCGTATAATAAATGCCCTTCCAGCGCTCCTGCATGTACTCTGCCAGCTGGTCATGAGCCTCCTGTGCCGACGCTTGAACCGCTTTCTGGTACAGGGCAGCCACTTTGTATGTACAGAACGTTCCCTGGCAGGTTCCCATGCCGTTGCGGATTCTTCTTCTAAGATCCTTAATGTTAAATACTTCCTCATTCTGGAATGCATTAATGACTTCTGATCCGATTACCTGGGCGCATTCACATATGACTCCGGCGTACTCCGGCGCAGCATCTACAATTTCCTTTGCCCTGCTGCCATATCTTGCGGTCATCTTATGTGCACTGTACAACGGTACTTTGTATTTCTCATGTATATATTTTGCATCTTTTTCTGCGTCTTCTTTTGTCTGGGCCCCATAGATCAGACGCTTATGTGTCGTACATTCTGCATCGCTTCCCAGCTTTCTGCATACAAGGTCTACTGTCTCTTCCGCCATCAGCCTTGCCGTTGCATATTTTCCGCCTGTGATTGTGACAATTCCTTCAATACCATGTTCTTCTGCGTGATCGATCAAAATCATTCTGCGGCTGACCGCCCTCCCGGTTTCTGATGTGGTTGAGTAAAGGGGTCTGACCCCTGTGCACATACGGAGCATTCTTGCATTTCTGATATCCGGAATGATCTGCTCTACACTGCTTTCCATCAGTTCAATCTCGTCCAGCCCCGGAACCGCCGCATCGGGGTCCTCTATATCTACGGAAGATGTACCAAGCAGGGAAGTATTCTGATATCCCATGCTGACAAGGCCGTCGCCGTCTGAGGGTACTCTCAGAATACCAATCAGCGTTTTCGTGGGCCGCATGTTATAGACCCCCATGGTTCCTTTATTTGGCTTTATAGGTATCTTAAAGCCGGCCATTTCTGTTACTCTGGAGCCCCAGGGGCCTGCAGCATTTACCACAATCTTTGCGCAAATCTCATAGATCGTTCCATTCTTTCTGTCCAGTACCTTTACCCCTTTTACGGTATCCGCCTCCATGATCAGATCTATCACTTCGCTGTGCGTCCGGATGACTGCGCCTTTTACCTTTGCATCATATGCCTGTGCAATACAGAGACGGAAGGGATCAAATCCCGTGTCAATTGTACGCAGGGCGAACTGGATATCATCGGCCAGAAGAGGTTCATCCTGTACGGCTTCCTCCGGTGTGATCACTTCATAGGGCAGACCAATCTCATCTGCATTCTCCATCCACTTCTTTGCAAATTCAAGCTGCTCTTCTGTCTTTGCTACCCACATTGCATCTGTCGGGTCGACTACCTGTGGGACTATCTCACGGAATACTTTGTTCTCCTGCAGACATTCCACTGCAGTCTGCTTATCTGTCACAACATATCTGGAACCACCGTGCAGTGCTGAATGGCATCCTCCGGATGTACCCGCAGCCAGATCGTCTCTTTCCAAAAGAACAGAATTTGTGTATCCGCGGAGTACCAAATCTCGAATCGCAGCTGTTCCTGTGGTCCCGCCACCAATTACTACTACGTCAAAATTTTCTCGCATAAATTCGATCTCACTTCCTATTTTCTATTTTCAACCCGGTTTGAATTAGACTTATAATATCACCGTTTATTTGCACAATCAAATCCGGTTTCTTTGCACTTTTTTCGTTTTTTTGTCCTTTATTTGTGCATCCTTTTCAATTTCCGTTCCATGTTTTAGGGCACTTTGTACACGCCACCATAATTTCAACTTTGTATAGCACAAAATAATTTTGTCATTCTGCACCATTCCTACCACTTCATTTTCTAACTGAATATAATAGAGTTTTTATGATATAGGAAATTCCGGAGTAATTTCCTATATCATAAAAAAGAGCCTGTCCGGGCTTCTTTTTCAATTCCCGGACAAGCCCCTTTTCAGGCATACATCCTTCTCCTTTATTCTCCCATAATTTTAATGCAGATTTTTTTCATGCGCTTGCCGTTAAAATCAGCATAAAAGATCTGTTCCCAGTGTCCCAGATCCATATCCCCTTCCGTAACTGATATGAGCTCGCTTCTTCCGATTATATTCCTTTTCAGATGGGCGGGCGCATCCTTATCACTCTTATTATGCCGATAATAGGGGGCCTTCTGTTCGGGAATAATCTGCTCTAAAAACTCCAGAGTATCTCTGATCAGTCCCTCCTCATCATCATTTATAAAAATTGATGAGGTGGTATGCAGAGAAGATACGGTAATAACACCTTCTCTAATGCCGCTCTCTTCCAAAACCATCCTGACATGGTTCGTGATATTTTTTATCGTTTCCTTTTCTTCAAATTCAAAGCTTAGATATGTACGGTATGATTTCAAAATAACCCTTCCTCTTCTGCTGCCAGCATTCGTCTGACCGCCCTCAAAACAGCCTGTTCACTCAGGCCAATGCGCAGAACTGGTATACAGGCGCAGTCTAAGTTCAAACACACTCTGGTACTGTTTATATGTCTGTTTTATTATAATACCGTAGTATTCGCCAAGTCAAGAAGACGTATAGAGCTGCACACCACAGACTGCAAACTCTGTTTTCATAAATTATTTTTAAATTTTATTTCCTGCAGATAAAAACAGCTGCGGTTGTCATTTCCGTCAAAACCACAGCTGTTTTTCTTATCTTTTTAACTATCTTCCCAGTTCTTCCTCTATCCTGAGCAGCTGGTTGTACTTAGCAACACGCTCTGACCTGCATGGAGCCCCGGTCTTAATCTGTCCCGTGTTAAATGCCACCGCAATATCTGCTATAGTCGTGTCTTCCGTTTCTCCTGATCTGTGGGATATGATCGCATTATAGCCCGCCTTCTGGGCCATCTCAATGGCATCAATCGCCTCTGTCAGTGTCCCGATCTGGTTTACTTTTACAAGTATGGCGTTAGCCGCATTCTGCTCAATTCCTTTTTTCAGCCGTTCAACATTCGTAACAAACAAGTCATCTCCCACCAGCTGAATCTCATTCCCCAGTCTTGTTGTCAAAAGTTCCCAACCGTCCCAGTCTTCCTCATCCAGCGGATCTTCAATAGATCGGATCGGAAATTCCAGTGATAAGTCTTCGTAATACTCAATCAGTTCCTCGGCAGAGCGCACGATCTTCTGTCCCTGCATGCTGCTTTCTCCCGGGAATTCGTATTTTCTGAAATCCTTATTATACAACTCTGATGCTGCAACATCCAGTGCGATCTGAATGTCCTTTCCCATCTCATATCCAGCCTTCTCCACCGCCTCTTTCAGAAATCTGAGCGCTTCCTTTGCATCCGGCAGATCGGGGGCAAAACCGCCCTCATCACCCACGGCCGTGCTCAGTCCATTTTCTTTCAATAAGGCTTTGAGTGTATGGTAGATTTCTGCACACATACGGAGCCCTTCTTTAAAGCTGGCCGCGCCAACCGGCATGATCATAAACTCCTGGATATCCAGTGTATTGTCCGCATGCGCCCCGCCGTTCAGGATATTCATCATCGGAACCGGAAGTTTGTGGGCATTGACTCCGCCTAAATATCGGAACAAGGGTACTTTCAGAGCGTTTGCCGCCGCCTTGGCCGCTGCAAGCGACACTCCCAGAAGGGCATTTGCTCCCAGGTTCTTTTTATTTTTGCTGCCGTCAGCCTTGATCAGCACTTCATCAAGAGCTGCCTGATCAAATACATTCATACCGATCACGGCTCTTGCAAGCTGGTCATTCACATGTTCCGCAGCGCGCTGGACACCTTTTCCGCCGTAGCGGTCTTCTCCGTCACGCAGCTCCACTGCCTCATATTTTCCTGTAGATGCTCCAGAGGGTACCGCTGCGCGTCCTACCGTATCCTCCCCTACGAGCACCTCTACTTCAATCGTCGGATTGCCTCGGGAATCTATAATTTCTCTTGCGTATACGTCTCGAATTGGTAAATACTGATACATATAATCCTTCCTCCTTATGGGAACATAGTATTTCCAAATATCTTGTCTTAATGCGTTGACTTTTCATATTCCGGGCGTTACAATTCGGATAGAGTGAGAGGCTGTTAATTTCAAAATTATGTACATTACGGGGAGCATACAGATGAAGGGTAAACTGAAGCATTTTCTATTATTGACATGCAGTACACTGATTATGGCTGTCGGTACTTACTTTTTCAAATTTACTAATAATTTTACATTCGGAGGTATCACGGGCCTGGCGGTTCTAGTAGCCAAAACCGGATTCATGTCTGCCAGTGATTTTACCTTTGTTATGAATATGATACTGCTGGTCATAGGATTTATTGTGTTAGGCCGTAAGTTCGCGGCTAAGACTGCCTACTGCAGTATCCTGCTTTCTGTAACGTTATCCGTTCTGGAGCGTGTTTATCCGATCACCCACCCGCTGACAGACCAGCCCATGCTGGAGCTCTGTTTTGCCATTGCACTGCCTTCTCTGGGTTCTGCTGTATTGTTTAACATCGGGTCATCCAGCGGCGGTACGGATATCATTGCCATGATACTGCGAAAATATTCCAGTTTTGATATTGGACGCGCGCTGCTCATCACCGATATCCTTATTACCATCGCAGGCTGCTTTATGTTCGATATAAAGACAGGGCTTTATTCCTTCCTTGGCCTGGCAATCCGCTCATTCATGATCGATACGTTTATCGAAAGTTTTAACCTCTCCAAGTATTTCAATGTCGTATGCGATGAACCGGAGCCCATCTGTGATTTCATTGTAAATACTCTGCACCGCAGTGCCACCGTCTGTCATGCACAGGGCGCTTTTTCGGGCAGAGACAAGTATATCGTGTTTACGGCCCTTAACCGTCCCCAGGCAGTAAAGCTTCGTAACTTTATTAAGGGAAATCAGCCGGAAGCATTTATTCTGATTTCGAATACAAGTGAAATCATCGGAAAAGGATTTCATAATATATAGTACCCAAAAAGTTCAATAAAAGGAGACTTCAATGAAACATCTTGTGATTGCCGAAAAACCTTCTGTGGCCAGGGATATCGCCAGAGTCCTGCGCTGTACAAAGAAGACAAACTCTTATATAGAAGGAAATGAATATATCGTTACCTGGGCGCTGGGACATCTCGTCACCCTGGCAGATCCCGAACAATATGGCGAGCAGTATAAAACCTGGAACATGGACACACTCCCCATGATCCCTAAAGAATGGAAACTGGTGGTCATCAAACAGACCGGAAAACAATTTCATGCGGTCAAAGAGCTGATTTACCGCAAGGACGTATCCGATATCATCATTGCAACCGATGCCGGACGCGAAGGCGAGCTGGTTGCCCGCTGGATTCTGGACAAAGCGGGAAGCAAAAAGCCACTGCAGCGTCTCTGGATTTCATCTGTAACAGATAAAGCTATCCGGGAAGGTTTTGCGAACCTGAAACCAGGGAAAGCTTATTACAACCTTTACAGAGCCGCTATTGCCAGGGCGCAGTCCGACTGGGTGGTGGGCATCAATGCTACGCGGGCGCTGACCTGTAAATATAACGCACAGCTCTCCTGTGGACGCGTACAGACGCCTACGCTAGCCATGATCGCTGCACGCGAAGAAGAAATCCGCAGTTTTAAGCCACAGCCTTTTTATGGGATGAAAGCATCTGCCGGAGGAATCACGTTTCTGTGGTGCGACAGCCAGGCCGGCTCTTCAAGGACATTTGACCAGGAACGGATTCAAAAGCTTTATAAGCAGTGCGGCGGTGCACTTGAGATTACAGAGGTCATAAAAAAGGATAAAAAATCCTTCTCTCCTGCGCTCTACGATCTGACAACACTGCAGAGCGAAGCGAACCAGCGTTTTGGTTTTTCGGCAAAGGAGACCTTAAACATCATGCAGCGCCTGTACGAAAACCACAAGGTACTGACCTACCCAAGGACGGACTCCCGCTATCTCACTTCCGATATGACGGTAACACTAAAAGAACGCCTCAAGGCCTGTGCAGTCGGCCCTTACAGTAAGATTGCAGGCCGGCTGACCATGCAGCCCATTAAGGCCAATAAATCTTTTGTGGACAATGCTAAAGTCACAGACCATCACGCCATTATTCCTACAGAACAGTTTGTACAGCTGGATCATATGACAAACGAGGAGCGAAAAATATACGATATGGTTGTGCGGCGTTTCCTGGCCGTTTTATCCCCGGCATGCGAATATGAAGAAACCTCACTAAAAGGCAGGATTTCCCAGGAGGTGTTTACGGCCAAAGGAAATGTGATCAGACAGGCCGGCTGGAAGGAAGTATATGAGGCTGGCTTCGAAGATACAGATGAGGAAGAAGCGGAAGAAATTTACATCAAACAAACTCTGCCGAAAGTACACAAGGGACAGAAACTGCAAGTAAGCAGCCTGAACATAACAGAAGGAAAAACAAAACCTCCCGCATATTTCACAGAAGGCACACTGATCGCCGCTATGGAGAATCCGGTCAAATATATGCAGCATAAGGATAAGACGCTGATCAAAACACTGGGCGAGACCGGAGGTCTCGGAACCGTTGCAACACGCGCGGATATCATCGACAAACTGTTCAACAGTTTTCTGATGGAAAAACGTGGCAATGAGATCCATATCACAGCCAAGGGCAGGCAGCTCCTGGAGCTGGTACCCGGAGATTTAAAAAGCCCGGAACTGACCGCTGACTGGGAACTCCGGCTTCAGGCAATCGCCAAGGGCAAGGAAACAGACCGGCACTTTATGGATGAGATTGAGCATTACACACAGGCTTTGATTCAGGAGATTAAAACCGGGGACGGAAAATTCCGGCATGATAACCTGACCCGGACCAAGTGCCCGGAGTGTGGAAAATATATGCTGGAGGTCAATGGCAAACACGGCAAGATGCTGGTCTGCCAGGACAGAGAATGCGGACATCGTGAGACCATTTCCCGCCGCACCAATGCCCGCTGCCCGGTCTGCCACAAGAAAATGGAGCTGGTTGGCAAAGGGGATGGACAGCGGTTTGTCTGCTCCTGCGGGCATAAGGAAAAACTGAGTGCGTTCGAAGCCAGACGGGCAAAAGAAGGCAAGGGGGCAAGCAAGAAAGACGTGAATAACTATTTGAAAAAGCAGGCCCGGGAAGTGAAGGAACCGGTGAATAACGCTTTCGCGGATGCATTTTCAAAGCTGGATATTGATTTATAGTGACCATCTTTATAGACAACTGATCTGGCTGCACTAGAGCGTGTATAGATTTTCGATTTACGCCAAATTGTTTATCGACATTATAAATTATGAAATATGATTATAATGAAAGAATGCTGCGAGATAAATCGTAGTCATCGAAAATAAGTCACTTACTGTTATATATTATTCGATGTACTACTATCTATCCCGCAGCATTTTAAATGTATTTAAATTATTACATGAGTGTTTCTTTCCTAATGGAAAAAATGATCCCCAATCTGGATCCCATAATCTCCATTCCCAAAGTAAAGGCAGTCCCCGATTGGGTTAGATCCGGCAATTGCGTCTGCTGCCGCCTGCATAGCAGTATCAGTGTACCCCCCGCTCGCCAGCACGCTGTCCAGCCAGCCCGTCATAGCCGGACCAAACTGTCCTGACTGGTAAATAACCTCTGGAACACTGTTCGGATATACCCCGCTGCGTACCCGGTTCATAATAACGGCTCCCACGGCAACCTGTCCTTCATAAGGCTGATTTCCCGCCTCACAGAAAATAATTGCTGCCAGCAGTTCCTGGTCTCCCGCTGCCACGGGCTGTGCCACAGCCGCTGACGCTGCCGCCGCCTCGGCTTCCTCCGCCGCACGGGCCTCTTCCTCCGCCGCACGCTGAGCCTCTTCAGCGGCGAGCCTTTCTTCTTCCTCTTTCCGCTTTTTCTCTTCCGCTATCTTTTTCTGTTCCTCCTCATAAGCAGCTTTTGCTTCCTTTGCCGCTTTCTTTATCTCTGCTGTTTGCTCTACCGGAATGCTTTTTACGGTCTCTAACAGTAATGTATCTCCTTCTTGTTTATCTGCTGTATCAATTGTAACTGCCACAGGCATCTGTGAAGCCGCCTGTGTAGTAAAGCCGGCTGTGAATGTCATACACACCGTCACTGCTGACAATACTGTTATAAATTTTTTACCCTGTAACATATACTTAACCTCCTGATTTGTTGCAATATCTTTAAGTATTCTTAATAAGCTTGTAATAAAATATATGCTTTTGATTTCAAACTTATTACAGATATTACAAATTTGTTACAAAAGTCATTCTAATACAAAAAATGAAATCTGTCAACTTTTTTATTTCTTCCACAATCCGGTAAAATTGGGAGGAGAAATGATGGCAGGAGAGGCGCCTGTCTGAAATGTGGTGGGGGATGCCGCCGGGAAGCAGGGGAGGGGGGCTGAAAGCAGCCCGTTTGCGGAGAAGTGCAAAAGAAACTGCCCATGAGGGCACGTACAACATGCAACGGGAAAGCCTGATGCTTTCCCGTCTTAGGATGTACTGGAAAGTGATTTGGTAAATCACTTTCCATCCCTCATGGGCAGCTCCTTTTGCGTAAGCACTTCTAAACCGTGTCCAGTTTCAGGACATAGGTAAGTAAAAAGTTTCAGGACATAGGTAAGTCCAAATGTTAAACTATACAGAAATAA